>JAUQPO010000224.1 GCA_030550335.1 Acidobacteriota bacterium | reverse complement strand
GCAACCTCGCTGGCCTCCCCGCACTGTCACTGCCCTGTGGGTTCGCAGATGGCCTACCTGTCGCCATTTGCCTCGTGGGACGCCCCTTCTCGGAAAACACATTGCTCGCCATCGGGCGCGCCTTCCAAAGCCGCACGGACTGGCACACTCGCCGGCCACCGGCTCCACCGGTGGAGCAGTCTTAGGAACGACTCGGTCCTTGCCCGCGACGGCCGGTGAGATACTGCCATGCCGTAGCGGAGGGTCGCCGGTCTAGCGATCCTCGAACGCACACCCGTTGGCCTCCATGCACTCCCCACGCTGCCGCCACCAAGTGTGGGACGCTGCCCAGCCAACATACCTCCTAAGTGGTCGCGACAACCTCGGGCGCTTCCTTCTCTACCAGCTCCAGAAAAGCCTGTGCAGCATGGCTCAAAGCGCGCCGCGCAGGATACACTAGTCGGATCAACCGCTGCACGTGCAACTCCTCGACCTTCACTTCTTTCAGTAGACCGTGCTCCAGCTCCTGTTCCACACACATCCTCGGGACGAAGGCCAACCCCTCATTCCGCTGGACCATCTTCTTGATGGTCTCGATGGTGGGCATCTCCACATCCATGTTCAACGGCACCCGCCGGCGTTGGAACTCCTGCAGAACGATCTGCCGGTAAGGGCTGGGGACGTTGTGCGCGATGAAGGTCTCGCGCCCCAACTCTTCGATGCTCACCGAGCTACGATTCGCAAGCGGGTGTTGTGGCGAGACCACGAGTGCCAAGTGATCCACATAGATCACGCGCGAAACCAACCGGTCATCGTGCGGGTCGTAGCTGATGACGCCCAACTCCAAATCCCCATCCAGTAGCTGAGCGGGAATGCGACTGGACAGGCTCCGACGGATCTCCACTTTGACACGAGGGTAGAGGCGTCGGTAATGACTGATGTGCCGCAGTAGGTACAGTGAAGTGGACTCGTTGGCACCAATCACCAGGCGCCCAGCTGTGTTGTCCTTGAGCTCGGCCAATGCAGTAGCCAGCTCCCGTTCGAGGTTCTGGAGCTTGCGCGCGTACTCCAGAACGATTCGGCCAGCGTCGGTCAACAAGAGTTGCCGTGCCGAGCGGTCAATGAGTTTCTCGCCGAACTCAGTCTCCAGGCGCTGAATCGCGAGCGAAACTGCAGGTTGAGAACGGCCCAGCTTTTCAGCCGCGCGGGAGAAACTACCCTCGGTAGCCACCGTGAGGAAAGCTTTTAGAGCTGCTAGATCCATCGACAAATAGCTTATGAGAAAATTAGGGCGACTAATACAGACCCGCTCATGTGGGACGGGGAAGCTAGAATAACCACTTCTAGCCTTTCGCGGAGGCATCCTATGCGAGATCGAAGTCGGAGGTTCCCTAGTCGACTCGGCCTGATGATTGCACTCTTAGGCTTGACCAGCCTGAGTCTACAAGCCCAGACCATCAAGCTCCCCCCTCCCCAAACCGATGGAGGCATCCCACTCATGCAGGCTTTGAAGGCCCGGCGCTCTAGCCGTGCCTTCCTCAGTAAGCCCTTACCTGATCAAACACTCTCGAACCTGCTGTGGGCTGCATTTGGCGTAAACCGCCCTGATGGCCGCCGTACAGCTCCCTCCGCCCATAATTGGCAAGAAATCGACATTTACGTGGCCCGCGCTGACGGGTTATACCTCTACCTCCCAAAAGAACACGCCTTGCAATTGGTGCTTAAAGAGGATGTCCGCGGCCTGACGGGCGTTCAAGAGTTTGTTCGGGAAGCTCCGGTCAACTTGATCTACGTCGCCGACTTCGACCGGATGAAAGGCGCCACCGAAGAAGACAAGCAGTTTTACTCAGCCGCAGACACTGGCTTTATCGCTCAGAACGTGTACCTGTTCTGCGCCTCCGAGGGCCTGGCGACGGTGGTCCGTGGCACGATTGACCGGCCCAAGTTGGCGGCCAAAATGGGCCTTCGGCCCGCGCAGCGCATTACACTGGCGCAGACCGTTGGGTTCCCTAAGGAATGAGCCAACAAAGAAGACGGGTATCCGGAGATCACTGGGCCGATGGGAGCGGGCGCTCGAAACGGCTGAGACTTCGGCTACGTCCGAGTGTAGGGGGCTTGACGCAGCGGTATCGACCATGGACAAGCGCAAGGCTGTCTTGTGCGCAGCGTTACTCTACCTGTTGCTGCTCAATTATGGCAACCAGCGGTCCCCGGATACCTCTAAACCTGCCTTCACACAACTCGAGCAGGGAGGCCGGCGTGTTTTGGCGGAGGCCGATGACAGTTCCACCACCGTCGGCTCCAACGATTCGGTCCCGTCCAGCTAGCGCGATTTCTTGGCTCTCAGTGGCTCGACGGCCGAGCCAGAGGAGTAAATCGGAGTTTTGGTTCTGAAAGGCTGTGCAGGTTTGACACGGGAGGGGGGAACGTGTTAATGGTCTAGCTAGATGCAACTGAGTTTCAAAAAGCACCCGGCCGCCGCACTCGTTCCTACCACCAGCCTGGCTGACCTGCTGCCAGGACGACAAGCAGTCATCGTGGAACTCGACCTACCCGGTGAACTGGCAACCCGCTTGATGACCTTGGGTTTCGTCCCGGGCAACACCGTCGCCTTGGTACGCACGGCTCCAGGAGGCGACCCCCTGGTCTTTCGGGTCGACGGTGCCGAGCTAGCCTTGCGCCGGGATACAGCACAGCAGATTCGGATTGATTCTGAGTCCATTAGTCCGCTCGAAGAACCCTGATGCTTAGCGGTTCCACACCGGGAGCCCGTTCCGTAGCGCCAGGCGAGCAAAGCGCCCCTAAAACCGCCCCGGTGCGATCCCGCCCTCGTCTGGTGGCCATTGTGGGCCCTCCCAACTCTGGCAAGTCGACGCTTTTTAACCGGCTCACCGGCCTGCGACAAAAGGTTGCCAACTACCCTGGAGTCACCGTCGAGCAACGCGTCGGGCGGGTGAAGTTCCCCGGAGCTAGGGGGGAAGTTGAACTGATCGATTTACCTGGCATCTACACGCTCGAGCCTCGATCCGAGGACGAGCGGGTCACCTGTTCAGTCCTGCGAGGTGAAATGCCCTCGGTGCCAAAGCCCGACGGCGTGATCCTCATCCTGGACTCCACCAATCTCGCGCGGCACCTGGTGTTAGCCGCGCCTATCTTGAGCCTGGGCTTGCCCACGATCATCGTCTTGAACATGGCCGATGCCCTGCGAGAACGGGGCGGCCAAATCGACGTAGCAGCCCTGGCATCCCAGCTGGGTGCTCCGGTGGCTTTAGTGAGCGCGTCGAAGGGCGAGGGCTTGGAACCGGTTTATGAATTTCTCACAGGCCAGTTCGGCGTCCCGGCGCCCAGCGAACTGCCTGTCATCCATGATGTGCCGCGCTGCCGCGAGTGGGCCATGCGGCTTGGCCAGCGAGCGCGGTACCACCCTCCAGCCCCCCCGGTTTGGACCCGCCGGCTGGATGCTCTGTTCTTGCATCCAGTCTATGGCGTGGTCATTTTCGCGGTTGTGGTCGTACTGGTTTTTCAGGTGATCTTTTCCGGGGCGCAGCCGCTCATGGACGCTGTCGATGCGTTCGTGCAATGGTCCGGCCAGCAGTTAAAGGCGAGCTTGCCTGAGTCCGCCTGGCGAGACCTGTTGCTAGAAGCCTTCTGGGGTGGTGCTGGTTCCGTCATCGTGTTCCTGCCACAGATCCTTCTACTGTTTCTGTTCATCGGCATTCTAGAAGACTCCGGCTACATGGCTCGCGCAGCGCTCATCGCCGACCGCACGATGGCCCGTGTCGGTCTGCAGGGAAAGAGCTTTATCCCCCTTCTTTCCGCTTACGCTTGTGCCGTGCCGGCCATCATGGCTACCCGGACGATCGAGGACAAGCGCGACCGGTTAGCTACGATTCTAATTGCGCCATTCATGACCTGCTCGGCCCGGTTGCCAGTCTACACGCTGATCATCGCGGCGTTTTTACCTAACCGGCCGCTGCTCGGCCCCTTTTTGTGGACGCGCACCGCAGCAATGCTCGGCCTGTATGTACTGGGTTTTCTGGCTGCTGTTGCAACTGCGCGCTTGCTGAAGTCTTCCATTCTCAAGAGCGAGCCAATCCCCTTTGTGCTGGAACTGCCGCCGTACCGCTGGCCCACCGTACAATCCCTGGGCTTGCGTTTGCTGGATCGTGCGCGAGTCTTTTTGAGACGGGTTGGCACGGTCATCCTGAGCGTCAGTGTGGTTCTTTGGTTACTCGCCCACTTGCCACTCCTGGAAGGCCGGTTCCCGCCGATTGAGCAAAGCTTGGCTGGCACCTTAGGCCGGACGATCGAGCCAGTGATCCAGCCGCTAGGGTTCAACTGGAAGATTGGGATCGGGCTCATTAGCTCTCTGGCTGCGCGGGAGGTCATCGTGGGAACACTCGGGACCATTTATGGCATCCAAGGCGATGAGTCGTCAGCGAGCTTGCAAGCGGCTCTCCGGCAGGATCTGTCGCAGGCCGGCGCGGTCGCTTTGCTAGTGTTCTACGCGTTCGCCATGCAATGCATCTCGACGATCGCTGTCGTGCGGAGGGAAACCGGGGGATGGAGGTGGCCTGCAATCCAGTTCGTCTACATGACTGGCCTTGCCTATATTTCCGCCTTCATCGCATACCAGGTGGTGAGCTGGGCCAACGGGTGAAGAAACCCGAACGCAAGTGGTAGCATCATTGGATTACGGTGAGACACGCGCATTATGGGTACGGAAGTACGCAACGTCGTCATTATCGGATCCGGCTGTGCCGGCAATACCGCAGCCATCTACGCTGCACGAGCCAATCTGAAACCACTGGTCATTACCGGTCATGAACCGGGTGGTCAACTGACCCTGACCACCCTGGTCGAGAACTTTCCGGGATTTCCCGACGGTATCGATGGCCCCGTACTGGTGGAGAACATGCGCCGCCAGGCAGAGAAGTTCGGTGCCGAGTACCGCAGGGGCGCGGTGGAGGAAGTGGATTTTTCGAAGCGACCGTTCCGGCTGCGCGTCGACAACGAATGGATCGAAGCGCGCACGGTGATCATCGCCTCAGGAGCGTCGGCCCGGTGGCTAGGGCTAGAGTCTGAACAGAAACTGATCGGTCGTGGCGTCAGTTCTTGCGCAACCTGTGACGGTTTCTTCTTCCGCGACCGGAAAGTCATTGTGGTTGGCGGTGGCGACTCTGCGATGGAAGAAGCGATCTTCTTGACCCGATTCGCCAGGGAGGTCACTATTGTTCACCGGCGCCACCAGTTCCGTGCCTCCAAGATCATGGTCGATCGCGCACGCTCCAACCCGAAGATCAAATTCTTGATGCCCGCCGTCGTCGAGGACATTTATGACGTGGAGAAGGGCTACGTGACCGGCGTGAAGCTTCGCAATCCAGAGACCGGTGAGACTTGGATCACTGAAGTGGATGGCGTATTCATCGCCATCGGTCACGTGCCGAACACGGCTGTGTTCCGTGGCCAGATCGAGCTGGATCCGGACGGATACATCGTTTCGAAGGGCGGTGCCAAGACAAGCGTTCCAGGCGTATTCCACGCAGGCGACGTCCAGGACCGCGTGTACCGTCAAGCTGTCACCGCTGCTGCTGCGGGTTGCATGGCCGCGATCGAAGCCGAACGATTCCTGGAAGCCGAGGGGTATTGAGCGGGGCACTCAGAGTCCTCACAGCGGGTTCATGCCGGAAAGGATCGCCGTAGGTATCAGGCTTTCGGGTGACTCCGCTCGTACACGGCGATTAAACGGTCGAGACTCACCTGTGTGTACCTTTGCGTAGTCGACAGCCGGGCGTGCCCAAGAAGTTCCTGGATCGTCCGCAGATCCGCTCCAGCACTCAACAGGTGTGTAGCGAATGCATGACGCAAGCTGTGCGGATGCAGCGAGGCATCGCCCATCAGTAGCGTAGCGTAAAACTTCACAATGTTCCGCACCGTGCGGTCCGTCATGCGCCTTCCCCAACGGTTGACGAACACAGCCTTTTCACCCGGGGCGGCTCGACGCAGTCGCAGGTAACTCTGGAGTGCCTGC
>JAUQPO010000223.1 GCA_030550335.1 Acidobacteriota bacterium | reverse complement strand
AACCGGCCATCAGGACCGAGCACGCGCACAGCGTCACCCGGCTGCGCTTGCCGGACCTCTTCTACCTCCCACTGGAATGCCCACGGGTGTCCCGCGGCAAACCGCATCGCGGCCTGCCGCGTGACCTTGACCGTGCCCATGAGCCCAGCTTAGAGCGGTCGGTAGGCAAAACGCATGCTTTGTAGCCGTGCAATGCGCTCTTCCGTAGGCGGATGCGTCGAGAACAGCTTCAACAACGTGTCCGCCGAGAAAGGTTTGACGATGAACATATGAGCCGTGGCCGGATTGGCGTCGAGCGGGATCCGACGCGACCAAAGCTCCAGCTTCCGCAGGGCCGAAATCAAACCGTCCGGCGTCCCAGCGTAACGGGCTGCGGTAGCGTCCGCAGCAAACTCCCGCGTACGGGAAATCGCCATCTGGATCAGTAGTGCCGCAATCGGTGCCAAAATCAGCATCAACAACCCTGCTAGCGGGCTGCCATTGCGATCCTCCTCGCTGCGAGCCCCTCCGAACCAGAAAGCCATCCGGGCAACAAAGGTAATCGCCGCAGCCAACGTGGCCGCGATAGAACTGATCAGGATATCCCGGTTGCGCACATGGCCCAGCTCGTGCCCGATGACACCCTCCAACTCAAAGTCATCCAACAGCCGCAACAAGCCGACCGTGACCGCCACCGACGCGTGTTTCGGATTGCGGCCGGTCGCAAAAGCGTTCGGCGATTCCTCGGGGATGAGCCACAGTTTGGGCATAGGCAGGCCCATACGCTGGCACAGCCGCTGCACAATGGGCGCCAGCCGCGCATAGACATGGGAATTCTCCAGCGGGGTCACCGGCCGCGCCCCATACATGGCCAGGGCGATCCGGTCGGAAAAGAAATAGCTCACCAGGTTCATCAGTCCGGCCAGGAACAAGCCCACCACTAGCCCATCGTGGCCCCCTAAGGCCTCGCCAATCAGCAACAACAAGCCGGATAGCAGGCCCAGCAACAACGCAGTTTTCAAACCATTCATCGAAGTTTGGCTCCTCCTACCTACCGGTTGCTACTAGTTATTATTACCGGCCGCGCCTTCAAGCCGTTGGGCCGAGAACTTAAAAAAGAGCCGCCGGGCAGGAGACCCGGCGGCTCGTCACGACCGTCACTCGACCGTCACCTTAATCGTGCGCGGCTTGGCAGCCTCCTTCTTCGGCAGAATCACCGTCAGCACGCCATCCTTGTAAGTAGCCTTGATCTTGTCCGGGTCAACCGTGTCGGGCACGGAGAAGCACCGCACGAACGTGCCATAGCCGCGCTCGATTCGGTGATAGCCTTCGCCCTTCTTTTCCTCTTCGAATTTGCGTTCGCCCTTGATCGTCAGGGTCCCGTCCTCGAGCCGAACCTCCAGATCCTTCTCGCTGACGCCCGGCACGTCGGCCTTGACGATGATTTCGTTTTCCGTCTCCTTCACGTCACAGGCCGGCGTCCACGGGCGCAAGGTAGAAGGCTCGGCCAGGATCCGGTTCACGGCGTCGTGGAACAAGCGGAGTACAGAGGGGAACTCCTCGAGCTCACGGAACGGGTCGTAGCGGATCAGCGCCATAGTCTCACCTCCGAGCGACTGTTTTTCCAAACTCCACTATAGCGGATGCAGGATTGGTTGTCAAGGTTTCAGCAAAAAATCTGACACTATCGTGCGCAGATCTTGCTCCTACCCAGACCCGGAGGTATAACCAACCGCAGATCAAATAGATAGACAGCCCATCCGACCCCAGGTCCACCCAAAACCTACGCCACTCAAGCCAACCCGTTGATTGGACTCCCGCCGACAACTCCCGCAGCCAGTCGGCGACAGAGTTTCACAGCTAGCTGAGCGTTCCCCGCTGGACCACGACGATCTCGCTACGCAGCTCCGGCACGGGAGTGTAAAACAGGTCAACCGGGACCCGGGGCGGGATAGACCGTGCGGACCTCGACGGAAATCCCTAGAACTTGGGGTCGAGGCCCCCAAACCCCTCGGCCGGGGAACCTTCGGGCAGGGGCGTACGTCACAGCCCAACGTACCCCGGCACGCTCCTTACACTCAGCTGCTGATCAGAGCTAACAGGCCTACACTCAACTCGCTTAGCGACCACTCCCCCTTGTCTCCTGAGCCACCACGATTCCTCACTTCTTCAGCGCTTCGCCCAAATCCGAGACCGGCGGCCCCAAACTGGTCAGCGCTTTTTGAGGGTGACTGTCATCTGGGGACTTATGACCAGCGATTCCAGCTCGGGGTTGGCTAGCAACGCATCGACGTAACTGGGGTTGTCGAAGCGGCTTCCCACGTTGTGGGCCACGATCAACCCACCCGGGCGGACCAGCGGCAGCAGCCGCTCAAGGTACCTCACGTAGCCTTCCTTATCCGCGTCCAAAAACACCAGGTCTATTGGCCCCTTGAGCTGCGAAATCGTTTCGTGCGCATCCCCAACGACCACGGTCACGATGTCATCCACCCCTGCTTCCCGGAAGATCCGCCGGGCGATCTCCGCCACCTGAGGATCGATCTCAAAGGTGGTCAGCCGACCCCCAGTGCGTTTAAGGGCTAGCGTTAACCACAAACCGGAGTAGCCCGTCGACGTACCAATCTCGACCACATGCTTGGCCCCGGTGGCCTCCGCGAGCAACCGTAGCCATCGGCCATCGCTTTCCGGAACGTTCATACGCCGCGGGACGCGTTCAGCCACCTGGAGGATTCGCCGTTCGAGCTCATCTTTGGGCTGAACCGGACCGAGCAGGCCTACTCCCCCGAACCCACGGCGGCCCATGCGGGGCCATTCTGCGGGCTGGCATGCTGCCACGAAGGGTAACACTATGACCAGGAAGAACAAACGCCTCGACCGTCGCATCGGAACTGATTTCCTTTCCGCTCTTTTTGGTAAACAAGACGAAAAAGATCAACCCGGTGGTGACAGGCTGCGTGGGAATCTGGAGCTTTACAAGTTCCGCTTGTCCCAGGCAGCCCCTACCCACCTCGCATACCCAGCTGGCCGCCACCCGGCGATCCACTGCGGGATCCCAAAGCCGCCTTCATTCTCACTCAAGAACAAGGCCAAACGTCAGAGGAAAGCGATCCGGAGACGCTTCAGTCCATACTGCCGCAAGCAGCGGCTCGGCATTCTTTCGAGGCAACCAGGAGGGCTATTCAGAAACTGTGGGAGTGCGGGTTGCGACTTTCTAGGTCGGGGCGCTTTGACCGCTCTTCGTCGAGACTCCGGGCCTGGCGTGTTCTAAGTTTTCAAGTGCCCGCCCCGAGCTCGCTTGTTGGTTCCACAAACTCCCGCCGAGCGCGGCCATCCGCGGCGAGCAGCGACTCCGCCATAGGTCCAGTCGCCGAGCTGCAAACCCCGTCATCCCCGACACGCGCGTGGGCGCCAAGCCGCTGGACCTACCCAGAGGGTGGTTCGGCGCGGGCCTTGCTGAGCAAGCCACTGTGTGACCGGTGTAGGGGCACCGCCCTGTGGCGAGAAAGCTCGTGCGTCACCCGAGCCGAGACTGTCAGCGACCATCGGCGCGGCGTTTTTGGAGCGTCCCGCCAAAAGTCGGCCTCACGCTGGCCATCAACATGGCGAAAGCCAATGTCGAGCAAGCCTCCCTTCACGCTCTGCGCCCCCGACGCTCACCGCACTGGGACAAATTTCTGCACGCGCCAGTTCTTGATCTCGGCCACATAGACGGCACCTGAAGAATCGACGGCCACATTGTGGGCGAAATCGAATTTGCCGGGGATCTTGCCAAACTCCCCATACACGCCTAAAACCTTGCCGTCGAGGGCCAACTTGACCAAGCGATTGTACTTGCCGTCGACCATGTAAATGGCTTCCTCCCGAGCGACGTAATACAACCCCCAGGGGCTGCCGACGTGAGTCCACGCGGCCAAAAAGCGACCCTCCGAGTCGAACACTTGGATGCGCTCGTTGTTGCGGTCGGCCACGTAGACTCTGCCAGCGAGATCGAGGCAAACGTCGTGTACTAGATCGAACTGCCCGTCACCCTTTCCCTTGCTCCCCCAGTGCCCCAGGTATATGCCGTCGCGAGAGTAATGGATAACACGCGCGTTGACGTACCCATCGGCCACGTAAAAGTCGCCCGAGGGCCCAAACCACAGTCCCGTCGGACGATTGAACCCATACGGAGCGTCCTGGCCGCCCGGACGGTTGCTCGAGTTAGCAATCACCATGCGGACTCGTCCCGTACGATCGCACTTGATCACCGCGTGACCGTCGACGTCCACCAGCCAAACGAAACCCTCGCGATCGATTCGAAGCCCGTGGGCACTCACCAGCGGTACCCCATCCCAAGCCTGCAACAGCCGCCCATCCGGGGTGAACTCCATGACCGGGTACTTGCCCCGGTGAAAGACCCACACGTGGTCCTGAGCGTCCACGTCTACGCCGGTGCACTCGCCAAAATTCCACCCTCTGGGCAACTGAGGCCAGCCTTCCACCAGCCGGTAGTGGAGTTTCGGTGTTGCAGAGAAATCCGGGCCCGCAGCTAACCCCGGAAAAGCAGTTAAGACGCAAACCGCAGTGGCAGCGCACACGAATGAAGTTGGTCTCATGCGGCCGAGACTATAGCGAGTTCCATCCTCCTGTCAACGCCGGGGTCACGTATGTCCAGAGGCAAGAGCACTGGCTCGTACTGTAGCTCTACCCATGCCTGGAAGACACGTTGCCCATTGTGCGAGACCAAGCCGCTGAAAGACGCCAGGCGAGTCCAGCTAGGATCTCGTTTCCGCTCCCACTCTCACACCCGTGCCCCCAGGCCTGAGCGCACGCGCTCCTCGTCCACTTCCACCCCTAAGCCAGGACCTAAAGGCACACTGATCCAGCCGTTTTCCACGACTAACGGCTGCCGCAGATAGGTCCCTTTCAGAAACTGGGGCCCGTTGAGCGCCGCTGGGTACTTAAGCTGGAACGCAGCGAAAAGCTGCAACGATGCGGCGAGCGAGACATCAGGATCGGTCAAGCCGCTGCCCAGGAACATCAGCCCTGCATCCTCGAGGATCTCGATTTGCCGCCGCGCCTGCCACAACCCACCGGTACGGGCAGGCTTCATAGCCACACCGTCGAGCAACCCCAGCCGGATGAATTCGATCAAGTCCCCCGCCGACACCACACCTTCGTCGAGGATAATGGGCAGGGCACCTTGCTTTTTTAACTCTCGGTAGCCGCTCAGCCGGTTGGAAGGCAGTGGTTGTTCAAGCACGTTCATTCCCAGGTCCGCCAGCCGCGGCGCCACCCAGAGCGCGGACGCCAAATCATAGCTCCCGTTCGCGTCCCCCCAAAGGAAACAGTTGGGCACAAGCTTCCGAACGATCCGACACATCTCGAGGTCGAAGCGGGGATCCGGCCCGAGCTTGACATTGAAATGCTGGTAGCCGCGACGCAGGCCCTCCGAGACGAGCACCTCCGTCTCCTGGAGCGACCGTGGGTTGACGGTCCAGCTCAGCAAGATCCGGGGAAGCGGGTGGCGGCCCCAGCGCTCCGGCATATTCTGGCCTCGCAAGCGCCCGATCAGATCATGAAGTGCCAAGTCGATCCCTGCCTTGGCAATAGGCATGCCGGTCGAAAAGGAGCCGGCGATGGCGCGGTTCATAGCCTCGTGCGCCCCGGCTAAATCGAATGGGTTCCGACCGACGAGCACGGGCGCCAGGTAGTGCTCGATCGTACTGATCACAGATTCAGTGGTTTCGTAACTCCATGTGGGGATAGGCACCGACTGGCCCCACCCGTAGGAACCGTCCTCGCAAGTGATCTTGACGAGCACCGAATCGCGCCGGTCTTTACCGAAAAACTTGAAGTAGCCGGCCACCGGATAAGGCGCGCTGAACACCTCGACGGACCGAATGGGCGGCGCCTGGCCGGGAATGAACGTGGCCGCCATCATCTCCAGCCATTCTCGCCGAGTCAATGTTCCCAGCATTTACTACACAGCTTAGCTGGCGCTCGCCGCTGGCCCAGGGCCGATTCACTGAAGGCGGTGGGAGCTAACGGCTATG
>JAUQPO010000222.1 GCA_030550335.1 Acidobacteriota bacterium | reverse complement strand
CTAAATTCCGACGCAAGCACTCCAGGTTTTCGAGAGCCGGTTCGACTGCGACCACTAACCGCGCCCCTTCCATCAGAGCCTGGCGAGTGAACACGCCGACGTTTGCGCCGCAATCCACGACCACATCGCCCGGTTGGACCCGGACTTGCGTACTGCGATAGATACCCACCACTTGCTCGGCAAGGTTGAAGGCTAGAGTATAAGGATCCTTATCCGGAATCCAATAATCGCCGAGCGGAGTCTGCCAATGCCTATAGCCAGCTGGATCGATGGCAAGTAGGCGTGTCTCAGTCAGGATCCGATCTTTTTCGGCCATGAGTTTTTCACGGTGGCTAGCAGAGGCTAGCGCTCGGACCAGTGGGCAGTTCGGGCTGCGGCCTGCCAACCACAAGCCGAACAGCCGAAGCTCCACGAACCGAGACCCCAGCACGATGAGGCCAAACCCTACACCCGCTGCCACCAAAAACCGCGTGGAACACTTCATCCTGGCTGCCTCGATAGGGACGATCAGAACGTAGGCACGCCTAGCTTCATCACGTCGTCGACGCGCATCACCTCTTTGATCACGAACGGTTCACCGTACTCCACCCCAATCATCTGGCCATAGAACCGGGCAACAGCTTCGAGGCGACGGCGGAGTTCCTCCTCGGTAGGGAATAACTCGCTAGCCTCCGGCTGATCGGCATATTGGCTACGGTAAGCCAGCAGGGCTTGCATCCGGCGCTCAAACTGCTGGGTGATGTCGACGACAAAGCTGGGGCGGATGTAAGCATAGCTCGCTGAGTAAATGACGGTGGAAGGGCGGCAGGCTTCAGCACCCAGTTCTAGCCGCCGCAGTCCCGCCAAGAAACAACCTTCGAACCCAAGCTCCGAAGCCCGATAATGATCCGGATGCCGGGCTTCCCAGTAGGGCAGGATCACTACCTCCGGGCGAAGCCGTCGAATGACCGCTGCCAGGGCGCACTTGGCCTCCCAGCTGGCTTCTACTCGGGCATCGGGTAAGCCCAGATTGCCTCGCCAGGCCAACATCAATAGCTCTGCCGCTACGGCAGCTTCCCGGAGTCGCACATCGGGCGTGCCTCGGCTGCCCATCTCCCCGGCAGTCAGGTCCAGTACGCCGACGCGATAGCCCTGCTCCGCCGCCCGCAGCAGTGTCCCTCCGCAGGTCTGCTCGACGTCGTCCGGATGAGCCGCAATCGCAAGCAAATCCAGCGGGAGAGCGTCAGAGCCGTAGATTGTCCTCGCCATCTGAAGCCCCTACCAGCTCCAGTCGACCCTGCGCCGGTAACGCGGCCGCGACCCAAGAAGTTTCAGCAACACAATTCCTGCCACAAAGCCCCCGGCATGGGCAAACCAGGCGATGCCACTGCCAGCACCAGGCTGAAGCAGAGAACCCGCTCCGCTCAACAACTGCAAAACGAACCAGTACAGCAACATCAAGCCCGCAGGTACTTCGACCGTGGTCAACACGAAGAACATGGGGACCAGCGTGACGATGCGCGCGGCGGGAAACTTCACCATGTACGCACCCATCACGCCGGCGATCGCTCCACTAGCTCCCACAGTGGGTACCCGAGAGCCGGCCATGAAGATCACATGGACCAACCCCGCGGCGATGCCACACAGCAGGTAAAACACCAGGTAGCGGCCATGCCCCATGACATCCTCGACGTTATCGCCAAAAATCCAGAGGAACCACATGTTGCCGATCAAGTGCAGCCAGCCGCCATGCAGAAACATCGAGGTCAGGAACGTTGTGGCTTCCGGGTGGGCCGGAATCAGCCCATAGGTGTGAAAGAGCTCGTTCAACGAAAATGGGTCGAGCGTTAGCTCGTAAGCGAAGACCACACAATTGGTCAGGATGAGCAGTAGGGTCACCCATGGCGTGGACAGGCTGGGCTGGTAATCGCGGAGCGGGATCATGGACGAGCCACTTGCGCCCCTCGGGCGTATTCAGGGTTGATGCGGCGCTCGCCGCGGCTCATCAACTGTTCAGCTTCGGCACGTGTAGCGATCGCCCCGCGCGCGCCGAGCCCCGTACAGTTGAGGGCGGCCATGGCGTTAGAAAACTCCAGTGCTCGCTCGATGGACATGCCATTCAGAATGGCATAGCAGAATGCCCCGTGAAACACGTCGCCTGCTCCGGTCGTGTCCACGCAGCGGACTACGAAGCCCGGTGAGTAGTAGTATCTCCCGTTGTACCGGGCCAGGGCTCCATCGGCCCCTAAGGTCATTGCCGCCACGCGCATCCCGTATTCCTTCTGAAGGATCTCCAAAGCGCGAAACGGGTCCGGCTCGTGGGTCCAGTTGGAAGGGAACTCGGAGCTGGCGATCAGATAGTCGACGTTCGGCAACACGTGCTCGAACCCCGCATAGATAGTGTCTACATCGACCGTTACCGGAATCGAAGCCTGGCGGGCAATGGCAGCCGCTTTGGCCACGGCGGGCGTGTCGTGGCCGTCAATATGGAGCAGACGCCCACAGGTGATCTGCTCCGGGGCGATCTCGTCGGGATCGATGCGCAGGCATTCTGGCCGATGCCATAAGACTGTCCGCTCGCCTGTCGAACGATCGATGAGGATATACGCCGACTGGTTGGGACAGTTGCGGCGTCGTTGCACGTGCGTCAAATCGATGCCCAGCCCCTGCAAACTCTCCCACTGGATACGACCCCGTTCGTCGTCGCCGATGGTGCCGATATACTTAACGCGTAACCCAAGCTTGGCACACGTCACCAGTGCGGTAGCCACCTGGCCTCCCGGACTGGTCAGCTCGGTCTCGAAAGCCACCTTGCCTCCATACCGCGGGAATTTCGGAACGACCAAAAGCGTATCGGTAGCGTTCAAGCCGACGCCGACGACATCAAATGGCTTCTCGCTCATCGCAACCCATCACAAGAAGAAGCTCAGGAAGTTCACTGGCGGGATTCTGGAACCCGGTACACGTAAATCTGGTGGGTACGGCCATGAGCCGGCACCTCGATGACACGGATTGGCCGCCAGCCGCGCACCTCGAAGTCGTGGGAGACCACCCGGGCACCCGGTTTGAGCTGCCGCTCCAGGTTGGGTCGGAGCAGTTCGTTCGAGCTCGTCAAAAGGTAGAGCACTACCACATCGGCATCGCTGAGGTTGACTTCCCGAATATCGCCTTGAATCACCCGGCACTGATCCTGCAATCCTTCCTGACGAATGCGTTGCTGGGCCAACTTGACCAGCTTGGGGGAGATCTCGATCCCAACAGCCTTGGCCTTATACTTTTTGGCAGCAGCGATCAAGACCCGACCATCCCCGGAGCCCAGGTCATAGAGCACCTCGCCCGGCTTCAGTTCTGCCGCATCCAGCATCTTTTCCACGATCTCGGGCGGCGAAGGCACATAGGGCGCCAGGCGCTTAGTGTATTCGGAAACCTGCGCCCAGCTCCAGGCGACCAGAATCAGGAGCGCTGCAGTGCTGGTCAACGCCGCTGACATCATGGCTGACGCCCCCCTGCTTGCGCAGCAGCCAGTTGCCGACTTGCTCTGTAGTTGCTGATCGTGGAAACCATCTGGACGACCGCGCGCCACATGTCGCCCGGCCGACTGATCGTGAACTCCTGGCCTCGCAAGCGTCGCACAATCTCGCCGATCGTGTCACGCCAAGGCACCTGATAGGGCTGCAGCACGTAGTTCATGTAGAAGACCGGGCAACGCACACGTGCACGCAGGTACTCGACCTCCTCCGCCGGCAGGTCAGCCCGCAGAAACGCTTTCGGTCCCACGATAATCACCGCGTCGGCCCCTTGATCCGGCAACTCCGTCCGGAGCAACTCTGCCAGGAAGGTCACCTCCGCATCACGGTCCAGCAGCGCCGCCAGATCTACGGTGCCCAGCTGCAGCTTTTCGAGCGCCTCGCCCAAGTGTGGAAAATCGATCCGCTCCGCGGCTACCTGCCGGTAGAGGATCTGCCGCTGCTGTAAATTGAAAACCGTCAGGCTAAACCTTCCTAGCCGCGGATCCCGAGCAAGAGTCCGCAGCACACCCACTAGCGCAGACGTATCCCGGGGGGACAAGGTTGCTCGACCTTCCTGCTGCGGCGCCACGTTGAGCAACACTTTGACATGCAGGTTGCCCCGTGAATCGTCGTAGCGCAATACCGGGGGCTCATCCCGGAACAGTTCAAACTCCGTGCGCTCGACCTGCCCAGGTCGCAAACCCAAAGCCATCTCCTGGTACTCTTCAGGCAGCTTCGCAGTGACCTCCCAGAAATCCGCACAGACGCGGCCAGCACGATCGCGCATCAACCAGTCCACTTGGTACTGGCCCTCGCCGACGTCGAACGTGCCATGAAAGTAGAGGTAGCCATCCCGGTTGTCCCCTAGCGCTGGCACTTCTACCCGCTGAACGAAAAACCGATCGGGCCCTTCAGGCCGCAACGGACGCACCCGGAATAGCACCCTCAATTCGTCACCCTCGGAGCCGAACGTGCTGACCGGAACGGCCACTTCATAGCCCGCGTGGAATCGGAGGTCGAACCCGAGCATCGGCCTTCCAGGGCTGAGCGTGCACGGCAAGTCTCGGCGCTCCACGCGGCTGACCAATACGGCGAGGTCCTCGGTGTGCAAACGGACTGCCTCCCCAGTCCCCAGTAAAACCTGTGCCGGTGCAGGCAGCCAGCTCGCGCAGCTAACCAGCAGGGCTAGGCAAGAAGCAACGCTGCGCCATCGCGGGCTGTTGGAGGTAGGCCCGGGCACGTCAGTGCACCTAAAGTAGTGTACTACAGGGGTCGCAACCCGTCGCCAGCAGCTCGCCAAAATTGCCGTCCTGGTGGGGCGGCCCCGGATGTGCCAATGACAACAGTCAACGAAGCCAGTTATGATATCGGCTACTGACGACGCTTCGAGGAGAGTCACCTATGAACTTCAAGGTGTTCAAAGCGCTCGCTGGACTGTCTGTGGGCCTCTTGTTCGCCTCGGCGGTTTGGGCTCAGCCGCGGCCGCCACAGAAAAAGAAACTTCTGGCTATCGGGGCTGTCAAGGGTTTCCAGCATGACGCTACATCCTATGGGCTCGCCACCATTTGGAAAATCGGCCAGGAGTCGGGCGTTTACGATACGTACATCCGCACGGACACCGAGTTGATCACCAAACGCAAACTCGGCCAAAACGCCAAAAATCTGGATTACTTCGACGCGGTGCTCTTCTACACCTCAGGCGAGCTTGACATGGACGAGCAGCAAAAGGCCGACCTGTTGTCCTTCGTACGGGACGACGGCAAAGGTTTCATAGCCGTGCACTCAGCCATCGACACCTTTTACAAGTGGCCCGAATACGGCGAGATGGTTGGGGGCTACTTCGACGGCCATCCTTGGAATCGCTTCGAAGCACCCATCATCGTCGAGGATCGGACCCACCCCATCACCCGCCACTTCCCCGAACACTTGGTGGTCTTCGACGAGATCTACCAAGTCCGCGATTTCTCCAAAGACAAAGTCCACGTCCTGATGCGCCTGGACGAAACCAAGCTGGACTTCAGCGTGCCGGGCATCAAGAGGCCCGACAAGTACTTCCCAGTCGCTTGGGTGAAGACTTACGGTAAGGGACGGGTATTCTATTCGAGCTTCGGTCACGTGGAAGAAACCTGGGACCGGCCCGATATCCAGCGGATGTGGTTGGAGGCAGTCCGCTGGGTGATGGGGCTGACCGACGGCCCGCAAACCCGGCGTCGGTAAATGGCCTGCGTCTGGCTGAGGCTACGCAGCTGATCCCAGTGGCTACGGGTGTGACCAAAGGAGACGCTCTCGGTTCGCGACGGCTTTAACCAAACGCCCGTGGCTATGGCGCCTGGCAAGCTGGCAACGTCGCCTCAGCTGCTGGCCATCTCGCGACGGCTTCCCTAAAGTCGGCGGCTGGCTAGCGCACTAGCCTGCGGCGCCTGTGCGAAGCAGGAGCAAAATTCATGCGTCGGGTCGTGTTCGTCCGCCACGGCCAGGCTTCGTACCTAGAGCCTCCTTACGATCGCCTCACCGCGACCGGGACGCGCCAGATGTCCAAGCTCGC
>JAUQPO010000221.1 GCA_030550335.1 Acidobacteriota bacterium | reverse complement strand
TCAGCTTGGGCAAACCCAGCTGCAGGGCAATCTGTTGCTGCTCGTCCTCGCGCAGTTCCGCCTCAGCAACGGCCGGCCCGAGCTCGCCCAGCTCTGCACGCACCACGTAGGAGCCGGCTGGCAAGGACGAGAAGCAAATGCGGCCTTCGGCTCCGGTCAGAGCAACTTCCCCGAGGCCTGTACTTCGGTGTACTACGCTGACCGTCGCGCGAGGTACCACCGCAGCTGAGGGGTCAGTAACGATCACGCAGAGCTCGCCGGCTCGCAGCAAGCTCAGGCAGAGCCCTGAGTAAGCTAGAGACGCTATCAGGCAGGAAACGACACGATGAATCTCTATCTGCACCTTAACCTCCCCGTCGTCGGTTAAAGCTCGCTCGCGGGCCCGCTGAGATCGGGCCACGGCTACCGGCAGGTCTTCGGACTCGCGGGCAGGATGGCTAGAGCCATCGGGCCTACTGGCCGTCGCTTCCCAGCTCCACCAGAGCCAGTGCTTAATGACGGCGGTCGTTCCCGCTCACCGCTGCGGGGCAGTCCCGGATTCTCACCGGGTTCCCTTTTAAGCGCCGTGAGGCGCACCGGCAGCGCCAAACACTATAGCACACGCCTCGGCTAAGAAGCCGCGAACTCTAGTTCTGACAGGCAGAATCCGAACCTGAGAGCGGGGAATCTCAGAATATGACCAGATGGGCGTTGAGGCCAACGCGCTCAAACGGGGCTGGAAGGCGTGGCTACATGCGTGGCTGCTGGAGAAGCTCGTAGAGCACTATAACCAGTTGACTCGCACCCGCAAGCAAGCTCTGATGAACCTTGTCTCCGACCGCGTGTTAGAGATCGGCGCCGGCTGCGGTGCGAACCTGGATTTTCTTGACCCACGACAGGTGCTCTGGGTGGCGACGGACATCAATGCGCATGCGCTTCGCCGCGCGCGTCAACGGGCGCTGCGGGCCGGATTGCGTGCCCAGTTTTGCTATGCCCTAAGCGAATGCCTGCCTTTTCCCGAAGCGGCCTTCGATGCGGTCATTTGCACGCTCGTTCTTTGCTCGGTACGCGACCCTCTGAGGGCGCTACGGGAAGCCTGGCGCGTGCTCAAGCCTAATGGACGACTGGTTTTCGTGGAGCACGTCGCCGCAGCTTCAGGCACTCGGCTGCGTGCGTGGCAAGAGCGGCTCGCCCCACTGTGGGCTGGGTTCACTGATGGATGTCGTTTGAATCAGGAAACGTGGCATTGGCTCGAGCGAGTCGATTTCCAGGAGCTCCGTATTGAACACTTCAGTCTGCCTTTGCCTCTCGTGGGCCCGCACATAGCCGGTTATGGCATCAAATGAGCTCACCACTCTACCCATGCAGCATTGGACGAATTTGCGGGCATCGTCTGGTCGTCATCCATTAGACTGACCATCGGAGGAGAGCACATGACCTTCAAGCTAGTTGTTGAGGGGTTTCGGGAAGGAGACACGATTCCAAAGAAGCATACGTGTGAAGGTGCAGACGTTTCGCCGGCGCTGCGATGGGAAGACCCGCCCGCTACGACAAAGAGCTTCGCCCTGATCATGGATGACCCAGATGCCCCGGTCGGTACTTGGAACCACTGGTTACTCTGGGATATCCCCGCCGATGTGCGCCGCCTCGAAGAGGGTTTTCGCCCCGGCACGTTGGGCGTCAGCGGCACCAATGACTTTGGCCGGCTAGGTTATGGTGGACCGTGCCCACCGAAAGGCCATGGACCCCACCGATACTATTTCCGCCTGTACGCGCTCGATGTCGCCTCCTTGGGATTGCCGCAAGGAGCCAAACGTCGGGACTTGGACCGGGCCCTGCAAGGACACATCCTAGCCGAGGCTCTCTACATGGGTCGATACGAGAGGCGCTAACGAAAGTGCTTAGCGTTCATGTTGCCCGAGGAGCATCATGAGCCAGGATTGGATCGCTTATCTGCGCAGCGTCGACACGCCAACGCTCTCGAATGCCATCGAGCTCTTACGGTTGCGGCCGCGGCACGAAGGCTTCACGCCCCTGGAGATCCGCTGCTTATTTCCCGAGCTGGGGCGCATGTGCGGCTACGCCGTGACCGCGCAAGTCGAGACGGTAACCTGCTCTGGGCCTCGCGAACCAGAACGATTCATTGAGCTTTACGAAGCCGTGCGTAATAGCGCCAAGCCGGCCGTGGTGGTGTTTCAGGAAATCGGAGCTTATGGCTCTTGGGCCGCACATTGCGGCGAGGTGATGGCGACAATTCTCAGCCGCATGGGCGCCATTGGCCTCGTCAGCGATTGCGGCGTACGGGACATTCCGGAAGTTCGCCGGCTCGGTTTCCATTATTTCGCGCGGGGCGCAGTGGCCAGTCATGCGAACTTCCGCATCGTCCGGGTCAACGTTCCAGTACAGATCTGCGGGCTCGTCGTGCACCCTGGGGACATCCTGCATGGGGACGAAAACGGGTTGCTGCTGGTGCCGGCAGGAATCGAAACGGTTTTACCCGAGAAGGTGGAAGAGGTCCGGCGCACCGAACGCGAATTGATGGAGTTCGTACGTGGGCCGAATTTCGACTTTGATGAACTGAAGCGACGCCTGCTCGGCTAGCCGGCCTCTGCTGCGCTCAGGAGGTGGTTGGGCTGGAAAAGTTCCGCTAGTTGGCAGTGGGCCTCGCAAACGACAATGCGCCAGCCCGCTCCGGAAAGTGGTTTGCACTGGGTGACGGGGCTGGCGTGGGCATTCCAGTTCTGCTTGGCCGCCGGCATCTGCGTGGGGAGTCTGCCAGAGGCATGGTGGACCAATCTGACT
The DNA here is from genome assembly GCA_030550335.1 of Acidobacteriota bacterium. Lineage (GTDB taxonomy): Bacteria > Acidobacteriota > Terriglobia > Bryobacterales > Bryobacteraceae > JAUQPO01. Next base: position 3,273 of record JAUQPO010000221.1, on the reverse strand, counting down.
CAAATCGTCATCTTCACCCTTGCCGGGCTAACCCTTTGGACCGTGCCAGCCCTGCGGCCTAGTCGCCGCCTACTGTTCTTTTTGGGTTTGCTCTGCGTGCCACCGGGCCTGGGCCTGCTTCAGATCTGGCGAGGGTGGAGCGCCTACCGGTGGGCTACGGAAGTCGCGACGCTGGATTGGTTTACTCGCCTGGTGGCGTTCTGGCTGGGGGCGCAACTTTACAGAGGCGCCGCCGAGCGAGGGCGAGCGGTAGCTGCCTGGATGGTTCTAGCCAGCTTTCTTTCTGTGTGGGCTCTGGTCGGGAGGATGCACCCCGGCGCCGGCATTGCTCGCCGCTGGAATCCAGGAGCGCAGATGGGGCCCTTCACCTATGCCAACGAATATGCATGGTTTGCAGAGACTCTGTTCCCCGGAGCCCTGCTGGCCATGGCGGTTTCAAGCCGCCTACGTGGGTTCTATGGCTTGGCAGCAGCCCTCCTGGCCGCAGGCGTCGTCGCCTCCGCCTCGCGCATGGGCGCTTTCTTGCTGCTGGTGGAGATGGTGATCCTAGCCGCTCTGTTGTCCCGGCAGAGAGGACCAGTGCGCACCAGGAAGACGTTGTTGCTTTTCTGGCTTTCACTGGCAGGCCCGCTGACGGTAGCAGTGGGCTGGTCACCACTGTTGCGGGAGCTAACCCGTCCCGACCCGTTAGGTGATCGCAAGCAGTTGATCCTAGCCACGCTGCAGATGGCAGTCGACCGGCCTCTGCTCGGCTGGGGCCTGGGAACGTGGGCCATAGTGTACCCGGCTTACGCTCGGTTCGACGACGGCCTGGAAGACCACCAGGCACACTGTGACTGGGCCCAGTGGGCAGCAGAGGGTGGCTTCCTTTTGGTGAGTGCGATGGTGGCATTCCTGGTTGGGTTGGTGGGTGCTGCGCGCAAGAATTACTGGGGCCTGGGCTTGGTAGCGGCCATGATCCATGGAGTGGTCGACTACCCGTTCATCCACAGCCGCCCAGGCTTCGGCTACTACTTCTTTGGGCTTGCGGGTATGCTTGCCAGCGCTAGGGCCGACAACGAAGCACCCGGGGGCGAGTTGGCTGTTACCCACCGGAGCTAGGGTCCGCCTGCGACGACACTTGCCCCTCCTGGATTTCGGACCCGGCTTGCTGTGACGGCCCTAGTTGCTTGGGTTCGCTCGATGTGCGGTAGTACCTCTGGTAATACCTGTAGTAACGATAGCTGTCGCTGACTCGCTCACTAGTCTCATTCAGGGCGATACCAATCAGGTTCACGCGCAGCCGTTCGAGCATCCGCAACACCGCCACCATAGACTTCAAGGTCGTTTGACCTGCACGAGCGACCACCAGTACGCCATCCACGTTCACCGCCAACAGTAAGGGCTCGGCGAACCCTAACAATGGGGGAGCATCGATGATGATCAGCTCGTAACTGCTGGCGGCCTCGCGTCCGATGCGCAGCAATTCCCGACCCAGTAGGTCGGTCAAATCCGATGGCACCCCCCTCCCTGCTGGCAAGATGCCCAGTTTTGGCTCCTCTTCCAGGTGGATCACGAACTGCTGCCAGGGCTTACCGTCCACTAAGACGTCTGACAGGCCTCCCCGCGGTTCCAGCGAGAATCGCTTATGCAGAGTCGGCCTGCGCAAATCCGCATCGACCAGTAGTGTGCGATGGTGCCGCGCATGAGCAAGCGCCAGGTAAGCCGCTACGGTGGATTTGCCTTCCGAAGGGGCGGGGCTGGTAACGAGCAACGTGCGAAGCGGCGAGTCGAGATTGGCCAGCAGCACCGAATTCCGCAACGTGCGGATAGCCTCCCGGTAAGCGCGCACTGCATGCTCGGCGTTGCCGTTATCGGAGACGGCCCACGTAGCCGTAATGACAGGCAGGCGACTATGCCAACTGCGCACCTCAGGCAAAGAACCGATTACTGGCACACCGAGCGTCGCCATCACTTGCTCGGGGTCTCGCACGCTGTTGTCCAGCCGATCCCAGACCAGAACCACCCCAACGGCTACTAGCGCGGAGATCAGAAACGCGAGACCCACGTTCAAGGGGATGTTCGGCAAGACGGGCCGGTTCGCAGGCCTAGCGGGATCAGCGATCCGTACCGCTGCGTTTTGAAAGCTCGCGTTAATGGTGGCTTCCTTAATGCGGCGCATCAGTTCGTCATACAATTGCTTGTCGCCTTCAGCCTCTCGCTTCAGTGTCTGGTATTCGAACGAGCGGGCATTCAACCGGTCGAACTCCGCTTTGGTCTCACGCAAAGTTTCCCCGAGTCTCCGCTCTTGCTCCAAAGCCTGGCGGTAAGCCACCTCGGCATTGTGCAAGGCTTGCTGGCGTGCCTCTTCGAGCTGGCGTTCGAGCTCGGCCAACTGTGATTCGCTGATTTTGTACTCCGGATGGTTCGGGCCGAAATGAGCGCGGATCTCCGCGAAGCGCTTGCGTGCTTCGTTGTAAGTCTCCCAGAGCCGTTGGTAAGGGGCACCCCCTAGCATGCTAGCCAAGGCGTCGATCCCGCCTTGCCGGATAGCCTCATAGGCCGCTTCTTTCTGAATGCGCTCGGCCTGCGCACGCGTGTACGCTGTGTTTAACTCGAGCAGGCGCGCCGCGAGCATCCCGGTGCGCTGTTCGGAATCGATGATGCCCAACTCCTTCTCGTAAGCGGCCAACGCATTGCTCGATCGTTCCATCTTGGCCCGCAGTTCTTCGATCTGCTTCTCCATATACCGGGCCAAGCCCTCGGCGGCACGATACCGCATTTCGTAGGTGCGCTGCAGGTACGACTGCGCGATGGCGTTGGCTACCTGCGCCGCCAGCTCCGGATCCGTGGACCGGTAACTGATCTCGATCAGGAACGTGTTTGGAGGATGTTTGACCTTGAGCTGCCGCAATTTGATCGGCGAACCCAAGATCCGTTGGATGGTCTCTCGATCCGTGGCTCCATACTCTTCAGGCCGCCGCAGCAGGTCGAACTCTTGGACCACCGGTCGCAAGACAGAGTCCGACTGCACGAGCTTGACTTGGGTCGTAAGAAACTGGTTGATGTCTTGAGCCGGAACAACCGTAGCCGCTTCGCCAACCACCCCTGTGGGTAAGTTGCGATCCACGTCGATGACCACAGTCGATTCGTAAATCCGGGGCAGACGTAAAGATACGAGCAGCGCAACCAGGACGCTAGTGATGACTACCAGCGCGATCCACTGTGCGTAGCGGCGTAGCAGCCATACATAATGCGCCAGCGGTAGCCCGTAATCGTCCGGGTCGAGGAGCG
>JAUQPO010000220.1 GCA_030550335.1 Acidobacteriota bacterium | reverse complement strand
CTACCGACCGCTCTAAGCTGGGCTCATGGGCACGGTCAAGGTCACGCGGCAGGCCGCGATGCGGTTTGCCGCGGGACACCCGTGGGCATTCCAGTGGGAGGTAGAAGAGGTCCGGCAAGCGCAGCCAGGTGACGCTGTGCGCGTGCTCGGTCCTGATGGCCGGTTCATAGGCATCGCGCATTACAGCTCCACTTCTCGGATTAGCCTCCGGCTGCTCACTGACCGGGACGAAGCGGTGGATCGGGATTTTTATTTCCGCCGGCTGAAGGCAGCGCTAGAGTATCGCCGACAGGTTGTCGAGTCGAGCGACGCTTATCGCGTTGTCCATTCGGAAGCCGATCGATTGCCCGCATTGATCGTGGACCGCTACGCGGACTACCTGGTGATCCAGACCCTTTCGCAAGGCATGGAGCGAGCTAAGAGCTGGATTGTGGAGGCTCTCCTGGAGCTATTCGCCCCGAAGGCTATAGTCGAGAGGAACGACGTACCGCGGCGCGATCTGGAGAGCTTGCCCCGCCAGGCCGGCGTGATCTATGGGGAGCTGCCGGAGCTGGTGGAGTTTCACATGAACGGGTTGACATTCTACGCCGATTTGTTGCGGGGTCAGAAGACCGGAGCTTTTCTGGACCAGCGCGAGAATTACGTGGCGGTGGCCCGGTATGCTCGGGGAGAGGCTCTGGATTGCTTTACTTCTGGGGGCGGCTTTGCCTTGCACATCGCTCCGCGCTGCCGGACGGTCGAAGGGGTCGACAGCTCAGAGACAGCCCTGGCCTTAGCCGAGCGGAACCGCCAGGTGAATGGTGTCAGCAATGTCACTTTCCGCTTGGCGGATGCTTTCGAGTTACTAACGGGGTATGCTGTGTCGGGGCGCCGTTTCGATACTGTCGTTCTTGACCCGCCCGGCTTCGCAAAAACGCGGTCCGAAGTCAAGGCTGCGTTGCGAGCCTATCGGCAGCTCAACTACCGGGCACTTCAGTTGCTCAACCCGGGTGGAGTCCTGGTGACCTGTACCTGTTCTCATCACGTGACCGATGAGGAGTTCATGGAGACCGTAGCCTCCGCGGCACGTGAGCAGGGCAAATTGCTTCGGGTTTTGGAGCGGCGGGTCCAGGCGTTAGATCACCCCGTGTTGCTATCCGTGCCGGAATCGCTGTACTTGCGATGCTTAATCTTTCAGGTGGTCGAAGACGGGTAGTGCAGGCGAGCCTGACGCTTCGTCCCACAACGCGAGCGCTCAGCGCAAGTTACCGAAGCTGACCCGCCGCTCGGCTAGGTCGAGCACGGCATAATCACCTTCGGCCCAACGCCCAGGACAGACGACCAAGGTATCGCCCACCCACACGCGGCCCTGCTTGCCGCCGCCTCGTGAGCAGACGACGAAACGCGGGTGATAGGTGTTAATGATGTGGCTAACGACCTCATGGCCCTCGTTGGCTGCGGAGTCGTCGAAGTTCTCGCGCGGCGGTGTGTGGAACAGCAGGATCTTTTCCTGATCCAGATGCCGCAGAAAGTCCAAGGAAAACTCAGCTTCCCAGCCGGGATACCTCAAAAACCACTGGTGATCGCGTTCGCCCTTGGTGATCTCGCCTCCAAAGCCTGCGGCGACGTAATTCCGGCCTAGGGGTGCGAAACTACGGTGAACCATGTAGATGGATCCGGTGACGACTTCGGCGTTGAAGGCGGCCTGCAGAAAGAACCGCTCAGGTGCATCGTTCTTGCCGGGCACCAGGCAGACCGGCACCTCAAGTTTGCGTAAGGTTCGGAAGAAGTTGGCGAGTGATTCAGCGTCGTCAGAATGCTCTTTCTGGACAGCGGGATGATCGGGGTCCGGATCGCGCCCCTCTTTTCGGGCACGCTCCCATTCAGCGGTGCGCGCTTCGGCTCTGAGGATATTGCCGGTGAATAAGACGGCTTCGGCGTGCGTTTCACGAACGACCTCTGGCAGACGGTCCAAGTACGCATGCTGCTCCAGCCAGTCACTGAGCACGAGCACGCGCATGGGGCACCCTCCTCAAGGTAGGAATCTGGCCATCTCGGTGGACGTTTGGAGGGCGGTAGCGGTTCCAGTCGGTATCGGACCGTGCGACGGGGTGGTCCCGCACTCTGGGCGCCGACGGGATCCAGACTTAGAGCCGGAACAGTTCTCGTAACCGCTTGGTTTGCGAACGACTTACAGGAATCTCCGTCCCGTGCCGGTCATCCATGCGCAGCTGAAATGTGGATTTAAACCACGGGATCACCTCACGGATACGGTTGATGTTGACCAGGTAAGAGCGGTGGACGCGCCAGAAGATGTTTGGATCCAGATTCGCCTGGAGTTCCTCAAGGGTATGGTAGTTCGATTGCCCCTCGATCGTACGAGCCACGATCCGGATGACGCCGTCCTGGATCGTAGCGTAGATGACGTCGTTCGCGTCGACGATGAAGTTGCGGTTCTGAGCTTTGATGATGAGCTTCGTTCGCGGAGATGCGGGAGGACGGACCCGCTCACCCGCTGGCGTAGGAACTGTCCCAGCTTCCAGCGCCCTCTGGGCACGGTCGATGGTTTGCGCCAGACGCTCACGATCCACAGGTTTCAGCAGGTAATCCAAGGCCTCTTCCTTGAAGGCTTCGACGGCGTAGTGGTCGTAGGCTGTCACCAGTACGAACAGAGGGATGGGTACGCCTTTTTCGCGGAGCTTCCGGATGACGCCCAGACCGCTGAGGCCTGGCATCTGTACGTCCAGAAAGACGAGATTGGGCCGCTCGGCTTCGATGCGTTCGACCGCTTCCAGCCCGTTGGCAGCGCTGCCTAACACTTCCACTTGTGGGAATCCCCGCAACAGGTACGCTAGCTCGTCGCAAGCCAGCGGCTCGTCGTCGACGATCAATGCTCGCAACATCTTACCAGCCCCTTCTTGCGATGGTAGTATAACATCTTGCATCACGTTCCAATCCGACGCCGGAAAGGAGTGAAAGGCCTTGGCTAGGGAACCAGTGACGATTCAGCCGCCAGAAGGCAAATTGGGAGTGTTGATTCCTGGCATGGGGGCAGTGGCCACGACTTTTATCGCGGGTGTCGAAGCGATCCGTCGTGGCTTGGGCAAGCCGTTTGGATCCTTGACCCAGATGGCCACCATCCGACTCGGTAAGCGCACCGAGGGACGTTCGCCCAAGATCAAGGATTTTGTGCCGCTGGCGGATTTGAAGGATCTGGTCTTCGCGGGCTGGGATATCTTCCCAGACAACGCTTATGAAGCTGCCGTCAAGGCGGGCGTGCTGGAGAAGACATTGCTGGACGAGCTGCGGGATTTTTTGGAGCAGATCGTGCCCATGCCTGCTGTATTTGATCCAGCTTACGTGCGGCGCCTGAACGGGCCCAATCTCAAGCAAGGCCGCACACTGATGGACAAAGCCGAGGCCTTAATGGAGGATATACGGAATTTCCAAAAGGCGACGGGGGCCAAACGTCTGGTCATGATCTGGTGTGGATCGACGGAGGTCTATCACAAACCCTCGGCGGTCCACCAGACGATCGAGGCTTTCGAGGAGGGGTTGAAGCGGAACGATCCGGAGATTGCTCCGAGCCAGGTTTATGCCTACGTCGCTTTGAAGATGGGGATTCCCTTTGCCAATGGGGCTCCCAACCTGACCAACGATATCCCTGCGTTGATCGAGCTGGCCAAGGTGAACAACGTGCCCCATTGCGGCAAGGACTTCAAGACGGGCCAGACCTACATGAAAACGATCATCGCCCCAGGGTTGAAAGCCCGGATGCTGGGGGTACGCGGGTGGTTCTCGACCAACATCCTCGGCAACCGGGATGGCGAGGTGTTGGATGATCCTGGCTCGTTCCGCACGAAGGAGGAGAGCAAGCTTTCCGTTCTGGACTACATTTTGCAGCCCCACCTGTACCCGGAGCTCTACCAGGACCTGTGCCATATTGTCCGCATTAACTATTACCCGCCGCGTGGCGATGCCAAAGAGGGCTGGGACAACATAGACATCTTTGGGTGGCTCGGCTACCCGATGCAGATCAAGATCAATTTCTTGTGTCGGGACTCGATTCTGGCTGCGCCATTGGTGCTGGACCTGGTGCTATTTCTCGATCTGGCTCAGCGGGCGGGGATGCGGGGCATCCAGGAGTGGCTGTCGTTCTATTTCAAGTCCCCAATGACGGCTCCGGAGTTGTACCCGGAGCACGACCTCTTCATCCAATTGATGAAGCTCAAGAACACGCTCCGGTGGATGCGCGGCGAAGATCTGATCACGCATTTGGGGCTTGAGTATTACGATTGAGAAGCGCACGAACAGGTCTCTAGTGAAGGCACTGGTCATCGGCGGCACGTTGTTCATCGGCAGGCATCTGGTTCGCCGCTTGTGTGCTGCCGGGCATTCGGTAACGATCCTGCACCGGCGGCGTGGCCACGATTTGGGCGTTGACGTTGACGAGCTGATAGCAGACCGGAACGATCCCACCGCAGTTCGGAATGCCCTTCAGGGGAAATCCTTCGACTGGGTCTTTGACGACGTTTACGACTGGCAACGAGGCACAAATGCGGAGCAGGTGCTGGCTGCGGCCAGCGCGCTGGACGGCGCGGTTGCTCGCTACGTGTTCATGTCCAGCATCGCCGTTTACGGCAGTGGCATTGACCGCCGGGAAGAGGACCCACTGGTTGGTGATGACTTTCCGAACCCGTATGCACGCAACAAGGCGGCAACCGAGCGCGCCTTGTTTGCGCTTCACAATCAGACGGGTTTTCCGGTGGTGACTCTGCGGCCGCCGTTCGTGTACGGTCCCGAGAACCCGTACTACCGGGAAGCTTTCTTTTGGGACCGGTTAGAAGATGGCCGACCGATCATCGTGCCTGGCGATGGCCGGCGACTCATGCAGTTCGTTTACGTCGAGGACTTGGTCGAAGCAGCGATACGGGCGGCCCAAAACCCGGCTGCTGTCGGGCAGGCGTTCAACGTAGCCCATCCGGAGCCGGTGACCCAAGTTGAATTCATTCTCGCACTAGCCGAAGTTGCCGGGAAGAAGGCCCAGTTGGTCTATCTGGACCGGGAGTGGATCCGGGCTGCAGGCGGAAGCTTGACCACTCCCGAGCGACTCTATTTCGGTCACTATTTGGACCTGGAGCCGATCACCGAGGTTGTGGACAAGGCCCAGCAACTGTTGGGATTCCAGCCAACGCCGTGGCTTGACGCCTTGCGCGAGACCTACGAGTGGTATCGTCAAGCCCGACCCTTCCGGAAACCCGACTACCGTTTCGAGGATGAGCTGATCAGGTCGGTGTCCCGGCGACCCGCTGCCCGTCAGTCGGCGCTGGATTCGTCGGGCGGCTCAGTCTGAGCCTTCTACAGGCGTGGGCCGCAGAGCCAGCGCCAGCAGCAGCCACAGCATGAGCTGGATCTCGCGACAAAGGTTCACCACGACCCGGTCAATCCGACTCAATCCGGCGAGCTTGTGGTTCCGGAGCTGGCGGCGGAGTTCTTGCCAGAAGTGGCTCAGCTCTTTTCGGGATTGCCACTGAGGTGCCCCATGGACGAGCAGCCAGTCGATGGAGCGCCGGGCTGCACTCCAGAGGCGGCTTCGTAGCTGAATCCACATGCCTTCACGGGCACCACGAGCCCGAGCATGCCACACTGCGGGCAATGAAGGCAGATGACCGCGCACTTGTTCGAGACGTGCACGGACCCGCTGTTCCGTAGCGCTTGGCCGGCGGGTTTGTAACCACAGCTCTTCCATTTCCGCGAGTAAGGCTAGCAGTTGTCGCACGTAGTGGTAGAGCTCTGGGATCCGTCGCCGCCAATGTTGGAGCCAGCTTTCACGAGGATACCCAGGGCGCCGAGCCTGGCGATCTTTGATGCGCCACAAGCCGGCCATCATCGGGTGGATCCCTTCAACCAGGGCTGCGGCTTTGTACCACAAGAAGTTCCAGAACAAGTCCCAGTACTGTTTCGGGGTGGCGCGTTGCAGGATCGCCCGCATGTTTTCCAGGCTGTAGAAGCGTTCCCAGGCTTCGCGGTAGAGGCGTCGCCAGGTCTCCGGATCCAGATGTGGGTGAGGGAAGCA
>JAUQPO010000219.1 GCA_030550335.1 Acidobacteriota bacterium | reverse complement strand
CTGTTACGGGGCCACACTCAAGCAATCCTGGATCTCGAACTCGAGCCGGAGCGCGCGGAACGCTTGCTGTGGCGTTGCGCTGAGGTTTTCGCCGAGTTCTTCCGCCTCAGCTGGGAGAGGCTGCCGCGCTTTTGCGGAGGGTATTTTGACGCCCAGTACGGTCTGTGGGCGCCCGGCTCAATCGCCCGCCTCCAAGAGGACGCGTCAGCAGTGCTGTCGCCTCGCTTATACCGGAAGTTCGTCCAGCCTGTGGACCGATGGCTGGCCCGGCAGTTCGATTACCCGTTGATCCACTTGCACTCGACGTCGATGTTTCTATTGGAGGCTGTTCTGGAGATCGAGGAGATCCGCTGCATCCAAATCAACCGCGACGCGGTGGGATGGCCGCTGGAACGTCTGCTTCCTTACTTCCAACAAGTGCAGCGGGCTGGTCGCCCGTTGCTGATCCGGGGAGAGTTTACTCCCAACGAGCTGAAACAATTGCTGGATGCGCTGGAACCCCGCGGCCTGTTCCTCCAAATCTTGGTCAGAAGCGAGTCCGAAGTGGAAGGCTTGCGCTTGGCGCTGGGCTGGTGACTCTCCCAGGCAAGGCAGCCAAAATATCCTAACTACCCCCGGCGCTTCCGCCGACCAGCCAGAGTGCGGGCCAGCTGGCGGCGCGCACGCCGACTGATCAGCTCCGCCACTGCGTCCAACAGTTTCGGAACGTCCTCGGCAGCCACGGCTGCCGGGTGCTCTTCCTCAGGTTGCTCTTCTTCGCCTTCGGGTTCGCGGTAGGTTCGGATGAAAGCGGTTGCAGGCTTATAAGGGGCTATGCGCGCGTGAGCCAACACTCGCCAGCCAGCCTCCGGCGATTCCATCTTCAGGTCCGTCAAAATTAACTCGTATTCCCCTTGGTCCATCAAGCGGATGGCTTCGGCAGCCGAAGCGGCAGTATCGACTTCGTAACCGCCAGCCTGCAGAACCCACTGGATGGCTTGCCGGGAAGCCGGATCGTCGTCGACCAGCAGTACGCGTGCCAGCCGGAGCGACGCGCTAGGGCTCGCTATCGTCGAACCAACCATGTCGCCACCTTGCTCCCCTGCAGCCGATCCCCACCGGGAGACCAATCACACTCTAGTTTACCGGGAGCCCCCGCAACTGCCAATAGAAATTTTCACCGAAAAGGATCTGGTTGACCTTACCCGTGCATTAGCTTGAAGGCCACGAGCAGCCCGTCGCGCAAGGGGACGAGTGAGGTGACGAAGTCTGGGCGCCGGGAAAGCTCGTAATCCAACTGCCATACCTGGCGGGAGCTCTCGTCCGATGGTTGTAAGACGCGCCCATGCCAGAGCGCGTTATCGCTAACTAGCAACCCTCCCGGGCGCAGCTTGGCAGGGGCCAGCTCAAGCACCTCCAGGTATCTTGTCTTCTCGATGTCGTTGAAAATGAAGTCGAATTCCCCTGGACTGGCACGTAGGGCCTCGACGGCATCCCCCACGTGGAACACCACACGGTCCAAGAGCCCCAATCTACGGAGGTACTCCCGCGCCACTGCCGCTTTGTCGCCACTCCAGTCGGTATAGTGAACCTCTGCGTCGGGGCCAGCCGCCAGGGCAAGCCACGCCGTGGAATAGCCGATCGCCGAGCCAAGTTCGAAGATCCTCCGTGCTCTTGCGATCCGAACCAGCTGGGCCAGAAAGTTCCCTACCACCGGCCCGACGATCGGGATGTTCTGCCGAGCGGCTACCTGCTCCATCTCATGGAACACGGGGTTCCGTTCGGGCAAAAGCTCGAGCAGGAACCGTTCGATGTCTGGGTTGACGATCATCCGAACACCCGTTGGAAGATTGCATCGACGTGTCGCAGTTGCCGCTCGATGGAGAAAGCCTGGGCGATTTGCTCCGGTGACAGGTGGCGGCGGATTTCCGGGTCTGCCTCCACCAGGGCTCTGAAGTCCAGGCCCTCCTCCCAGGCTTTCATCGCCAAACTCTGAACCACACGGTAGGCATCCTCGCGCAGCATGCCCGCGGCAGCCAGATCGAGCAGCAGTTGGCCAGAGAAGATCAGCCCGCGCGTTAACTCCACATTCTGACGCATCCGCTCCGGGAATACGCGCATGCCGTCGACCAGCCACAGGGTCCGAGCCAATAGGTAGTCGGTCAAGATTGTGGAGTCAGGCAGAATGACCCGCTCGACCGAGGAATGCGATATGTCCCGCTCGTGCCAGAGGGCTATGTTTTCCATTGCCGCCTGTAGATTCGCCCGAACCACCCGCGCCAGCCCGCAGATCTGCTCACAAACCACCGGATTGCGCTTGTGGGGCATGGCCGAGCTACCTTTTTGCCGACGACCGAACGGTTCTTCGGCCTCGCGGACCTCAGTGCGTTGGAGGTGGCGCACTTCCAAGGCGATTTTCTCCAGGGTGGCGCAAATCAGGGCGAGCGCGGCGATATAGGCGGCGTGTCGGTCCCGTGAGACCACCTGATTGGAAATCGCGGCCGGTTTCAGCCCCAGACGCTGGCAGATGAGTTCTTCGGCCCGTGGATCCAAATGCCCGTAGGTTCCGACCGCACCGGAAATCTTGCCCACACAAACGTCCTCGGCAGCGTGCACCAACCTGCGGCGGTTCCGTAGCAGCTCGTCGTACCAGAGCGCGAATTTCAGTCCGAACGTGATGGGCTCGGCATGGACGCCATGCGTACGACCGACTTGCACAGTGTACCGAAACTCGAAAGCACGCTTTTTCAGCGCTTCTGCCAAAGAGTCGATGCCTCGCAGGATCAGGTCTGTAGCCTGGCGAATTTGCAAAGCTTGAGCCGTGTCCACCACGTCGTTCGAAGTCAGACCGTAATGCAGCCACCGCGACGCATCTGCTGCACCTGCAGCAGCCATGGTTTCTGCCACAGCTGTGGTGAAGGCGATCACGTCATGGTGAACTTCCTTTTCGATCTCCAAGATGCGCTCCACGGAAAACCCTGCGTGTTTGCGCAATTTCTCGGCGGCGTCTTTAGGGATGTGGCCGAGCTCGGCCAAGACCTCCGCTGCGGCCAGCTCCACTTCCAGCCACTGTTGGAACTTGTTCTCCAGGCTCCAGATGCGCCCCATCTCGGGACGGGTGTATCGCTCGATCATGGCCCTTCCCAATTCCTCATCGTGTGGTTCACCGCTGGACCCCGCTCAAGCTCGGTTCCCAGCACCACCCTGGCGTCCCTTGGCAGAGAAGGACACGCCCAGTGTTTGTCCGGCCAGGCATGAACCTGCACGAAAGGTTATCCGCGCAACACCGCATTCTAGCGTTCTAGCTAGGACAGTTTCACCTCAGGGGGCGATGGGCGGCCGGCGAACATCCAGCTGGCGCCGCGTGCAATGCGCGCTCACCCCGTAGCGGCTTGTACAGACCTTTTCCATTATTCATGGCTCTGGCCTAGTTAGCTTCCGATTTCTCGGCTAGCTGGGCAGATCTCTAGGCCATCGTTATTGCTAACGAGGGAAAGCTCCGACGTCATATCTCGAACACTGGGCTGGGCTCCCGGGGTCTGATCACGACCAGTTCAGGTCGCAGGCCCCGCCGCGCTAGTGCTTGCTGAGCGACCAGGCGCACTAGTTCCGGGTGGTTGTTGTGCTCGCTCAGATGCCCTAACGCGACAACCCGCGTTGCCGGATCTAGCTCTGTGGCGAGGTACTCCGAGACCGCATCGTTCGAAAGGTGCCCTCGGCGGCTCATCACTCGCTGTTTCACCGACCAGGGATACGGGCCGACTTTCAACATCTCGATGTCATGATTGGCTTCTAACAACAGGAAGTCCACGCCAGCCAGGTGATACTTCACCGACTGGGGTAGATACCCCAGGTCCATCACGATGCCTATCCGCGTGGGGCCGATCTCCAGACGGAAACCCACTGGGTCGACCGCGTCGTGGGGCACCGTGAAGGTGTGAACGCGTATGTCCTGGATATCGAAGCTTGTGCCTGCAGCAAACCGGACAAGCCTTGGTTCGCGGTCGCCCCAGTTCAGCGCCGGTGCCGTCAGCTGGGAGACGCACACCGGTGTTCCGAGTGTCTTGACGACCATGGGCAGCCCGGAAATATGGTCCGTATGCTCATGGGAAACAATGATGGCGTCGAGACGGGCAGGGTCTTCTCCAATTTGAGCCAGCCGTTCAAAGATCGTGCGGCGACTCAAGCCGGCGTCAATGAGCACTCGTGTACGGCCGGAAGAAATGAACGTGCAGTTACCGGCACTACTCGTTGCCAAGACGCAGATCTTGACGATGGCTTCCTCCCCGGCGAGCGCTGGGGCTGGTCGAGCTCGCCGTAGCCATTAAACTACCCTTCTATCAGCTACCTGCCGGGGGACTCAAGGGGCTGGATCGCCCTGCCCAGAGACCTGGGGTGACTCGGCCGGTACGGGGCAACTTCCGCCGGGAGCTTACCGGCAGCTCTCGCTGTGGAGCTCGATGGCTTGATCCCGAAATGCGCCTGGTTGGGTACCCAGGCACCGCCCTGGGAACGACCTGATAAGGGGCCGGGCTTCAACCAGCACTTTTGTGGTGCCACTCCTACATGGCAAAGAGGTAACGCCCCGGAGTCTTTCCCCGGCTGGGCCGATCGGTGGGGCGAGGGGATCGGGGACAGTGGTCCGGGAGGTCCCGGGCCACTCCCCTCAGTGGCTCTCGAGAACAGCTGAGCACCTTGGTGTCTAGAGCCGAATCACCTCACTTTAAGCTTCGCGTACCTTAAGCCTCGGGTCCCGGCCCGGTGGCCGGTTCAATGATGGCGCGCATGGAGCCCCTAGAGTGGGGGAGTCGCCAGTCAGGGCCGTAAGCCAGAATCTGGTCCCGAGCGAACTCCGCTTCGGGCAATTCGCAAGTGAGAAGGATCGTACGACCCGTAGTGTCGACCTCTACGGCGTGGCGGTAGGCTTGGGCGTGACTGAATAGGAACAACTTCTGGAGCATTTCGATTACGTAATCATAGGTGTGCTCGTCGTCGTCGAGCAGGACGACGTGGTAGAGTGGCGTGAGCTGCTCTTCGGTAGTCGTGCCCGTGGCGGGGCTAGTCAAAGTGATGGCCTCAGACATAGACATGGAGGTGGCATCTGGTTCTTTATGATAGGCCTCTGGAGGAATGGTGTGGAGGAAACCGACATTTCTGGCTGTAACGGCGGGGTGGCCTGGTACAATCTAAGAGAGAGGGGGCGAAACGGCTTCGACGGGATTGGATTGGCGTCGGAAGGCGTGCCGGGTTCCGAGCTCCCGTAAAACGATCGGGCCAAAATAACTGCCAACGCGCAGTATGCCTACGCTGCCTAATAGGTAGGCAGCCGTCCTGGTCGGCCTTGCCCGCGGGCGGGCCAAGGGCGTCGGTGAGCGGGCTGGGTCGATGGCCTTCGGCCCGGAGGTCTGAGACCGAGAGCGAATCGGGCTAGGCGGCTGTGACCCTTGCCGGTTCGGGGCCGGCTGCTGAGATCAATGAACCGGCTACGCACGTAGGCTTCCGGCGGTGACCAGTCTCGGACGCGGGTTCGACTCCCGCCGCCTCCACCAGGCCCTCTCGTCGTTCCCGAAGCCACTGCGCGTAAGCTCGGTATCCGGGTAGCGTCGGTCTATCTGGGTCATTTACCTTGCCTCGCACCTTCGCCGTTCATCCCTAGCACGAGCTGCGGAGCGATCATCCATGCCGAATGACTCAGGCGTGCGCAGCTTTGGTCATCCCAGCTTGCTTGGCCAGTGGCCTCGCCCACTTCAGGGCTTCCGCCGCTAAACCGCGCGTAGCTCACGATCGGGTTTGTTCCGCCGTCGCTTGCCCGTGGGCCAGGTAGCGCAGCTCGGCGGTCTTGCTTCCGGGACAAACGGGCACCCAGGAGGTCTGCTCCCACGGCAATGGCTTCCCGGACCCGTTTCCCTAGGGACCTGCGGTGGAGCCGGAGGCTGTTGAAGGCCCTTTCCGTTCGCCTGGTTTCGAAAGCCGCTGTTCGCGGCCGCTACCGCAAAGGCGTTTGGACGCGCCGGTGTCGACGCATGGCAACCTCTTTGGCGGTGTACTCGGCGCAGAGCCGCAGAGGACAGGGCTGCTGGACAAC
>JAUQPO010000010.1 GCA_030550335.1 Acidobacteriota bacterium | reverse complement strand
GATCATCGAGCAGGGGGAAAAGTGCCTGGCTAACGGCGTCGAGTAACCTCCCAGGCTTCTTTTGCAGTCATCACTTACGCCATGCGCTACTCAAAGGTAAGCAGAATCCAGTTCGTTTTCTTCTTAGCTGTGCTGGCCGCTCTCGGCTGGGCCGTTTCTACGACAGTAGCTGCGCAACCTGACCTCAGCGGCACTTGGGTTCTGGATAAGGAAAAAAGCGACGATCCAATAGCCAAGATCCGCGAAGCGGGTGGAGAGCCCCCACCTAACCCAGGCTTCCTGGCGCCCGAACAGCTCGTCATCCACCAGTCCGGCGACAAGATCGAGGTGGAGATCGGCGAGCGCAAGATGAGCTACGTGACCGACGGTCAACCCCGTGACCGAGAGGTGGGTGGTGGGTTTACGGTACAGGTCACCGCGAAGTGGGAAGGTGAGCAGCTACGGGTCAGCGCGACGAGCGGGTCCATGAAATTCGAGACGACCTACCAGCTGACCGGTGCTGAGCAACTGACCGTCACGCGTCGCATGGAGAATCCCGACTTCCTCAGCAAGCCTGTGGAAGTCCGCACTGTCTACCGCAAGCGCCAGTAAGTCCATCGTGGGCCCCGAGCCGGGGACCCAGAAGTGAACGCAAAATGGACAGCCTCATGGCCGCTTATTCTGCGCGGCACCGAGGCCGGCGGCTCGGTTGATTAGATCCGCCCGGGCCGCCGGATCGGTCCAGGCGTGCTGGATAGCGTTTTCCTCCATCCCCAACATGCGACCCAATAAGATGAACGCCGGCAAAGCATGCGGTAAGTGGCGCCACCGTGCCATCTCCACCAAGGGAAGCAGCGCACGTTGACGCAGTTGCCGTAAGAGCTCTTCAGGCCGGTTTTCGGTCAAGTTCGCCAATCCGATCGCTGCGTTGGTGCGGTCTGTCCAAACCGCAGAATGCAGGAGGTCAATGAGTGGAGAGGCATCGATGAGGATTCCAGTCTCTGGCTTCCGGACCGCCAGTAAAGCGATAGCGGCCAGGGAGCGCAGTGCGTTGTCCCGGACGGTTTCATCCGGATCTGTCAGGGCATAGAGCAGATCGGGAACGACCTGCTTTTTGTCCTTCACGTAACCGAGCACGTACGCAGCAATGGCCCGGTGCTCGGCATCGTAGGAGTTACGGAGCACGTCCCGCAAAACCCGCAGGTAACGATCCGCTAGCTCGATGAACTTCTCCTGCTGCGCGCGAGCCCGCGGGTGAGAAAGCAAGGAATGACCGGCAGTCAGGTCCTCGGCGAGGTTCTGTTGCTGGCTGGCGTCGTAAATGGCCGCCAGGAATCGCACGTAGGCATCGTGAACCTCCTCCGGTAGTAACACCAGCCCTCGTGGTTCTTCCCGAAAGCGAGGACTCGGTTGGCCTTTCTCGAGTACGCCAACGTATAGGATCGCCTTGCCTTCCTCGCAGCAGGTGGCCTGCAACCGTGCAGCCTGAACCCGCTCCAACTTTTCGATCGCTAGCTCAGCCTCTTCTTTGGAGCGCGGTAACGGGTCTCCTTCGGAGACCCGCAGCACTTGCCGTACTTTTTCCACCGGAAGACTCCGCAGGCCATAAAACTCGATCAAACCGATCCGAGGGGGCTCCACGGGTTCGGCAGCGAACAGGAAACCCGCTATGACCAGCGCGTTAGCTAACAACGTCACATCCTCTTAGACGTGTGCCCGGCAGTGGCCGGCTACGCTTGCTGCTCCGCGAGCGGACCAATGACAGGTAAGACGACCTTCTGGCCCTGGTAGGTTTTCCACAGCATGAAGACCCACAGCACCAACCAGAACAGAGTCAGCAAAGGACTCAGGAGCAACGTCACCGGGAAGGGTACGATCACGCTCACCGCTACAGAGATAACCAGCGCCGCGATCGAGAGAAAGATTGACTGCAAGGCGTGGAAACGAATCAGCTTGTCGCGATTGTATGGGTCCCACAGCAGGAACAAAAAGCCGCTCACGAACCCGAGCACGTAACACAACGTGGCGGCCACGTTGCGCGGCAAGGCCGCTTCAGTGAGCCTCGGTAGCTGCTCTGGATGGTCTGGAGAACCCGGCCGTCCAGTAGTCCCAGCCCCTTCCAGCAAGCTTCCGCACTGAGGACAGAATCTCCCCTCCACCTCGATTCTGCAGTTTTTGCAAAATGCCATACTTCCCTCCGCTCGACACAGCTGCCTTCCCACGATACCCCAGCGCTGACCTAGAAGCAACTAAAGAGCATCAACCCTTCCCGCTTCTTTACGATGAAGGCATGACGATACGGCACTTGCCACCAGCCCCACCTTCCCGAGTGCCGGCCTGGCTTGTGCTTGTAGTGGGGCTCGTGCTCCTTGTGGCCTCGCTACGATCGTTGGCCTGGCTGGCAATCGATTACGCTTGGTGGACGGAACTCGGGCAACAACAGACCTGGATCACATTGCTGATTTGCCGCTGGGGCCCTATGTTGCTCGGCTGGCTGGTAGCCTTCCTCGTCCTGCAGCTTGCTCATAGCCGCGCCCTCCATTTCGCGGGAGCCTCGCCTGGCCCCTGGGGTGTTTACCATTGGGCCGTCACCGCGGGCCTCGCCCTGACGGCCTTCCTGTTGACTTACTTGACGGTTGACCCTTGGACTGTGGTGCGCTTCCTCGGCGGCTTGCAGGCGCCCACGCAAACTTGGAAGGACCCCGTGTTTCACCACGGCTTGGGCTTTTACCTCTTTACTCTACCGTTTCTCCGCATGTTACGGACCTACGTCATCGGCTCAGCCATCCTCCTGCTGCTCGTTTACTGGATCACCGCCCGCGGCTGGCAGTTGACCCAACGCTTGAGATGGCTCCAACATGCGGAAGAGTTCGAGCTGGGTTTGCTCCGGCTGGAAGGAGCCCTCGAGTCCAGGTTCCTGCGGATGGGAGCCTGCTTCTTACTGGTCGCTCTTGCATTCCAGTTCTTCCTCGCCCGCTACCAGCTGCTGTACAAAGACCACGGCTTTATGGTGGGCATCGACTGGGTGGACGAACGGATCACCCTGCCCTTGCTCTGGCTGTTAATCTCCGCTTGCGTGCTCGCGGCAGTGCTAGTGTTGACGTCGCACTGGCGGTGGGCACTCATAGTCTTGCCCGCGCTTCTGCTGTACGCCGTGATCCCACCCCTAGTCTCGGCGGTTTACGTTCGACCGAACGAGAATCGCATCCAGCAGCCGTACATCCGTGCACACATCCTTGCTACGCGCTCAGCTTACGGACTAACCGCACGGGCCCGCGAGGTGGAGTTCACAGCTAAACTCGAAGCCAATATCGATCCGAGCGACTATCCCGCAGTGTTCGAGAACGTACGGCTCTGGGATTGGCGGGCCTTTCACGACACGGTGGCCCAGATCCAAGCGCTGCGTCCCTACTACGTCTTCCGGGACTCAGACGTAGATCGCTACGTCATCGACGGCAAACTTCGGCAGGTCCTCTTAGCCCCGCGAGAACTCGATATCCGCCAGCTGCCCGATGCCGAAGCTCGGTGGATCAATCCCCGGTTCATTTACACGCATGGCTACGGCCTAGTGATGGCGGAAGCCAATCAAATCACGCCTGAAGGACTGCCCGTGCTGTTTATTCAGGATGCTCCGCCCGTCGTCAAAACCCAAAGCTTGCGTCTGGTCCGGCCGGAGCTCTATTTCAGCGAAGTGGTCCACGAACCGGTCTTCGTACGAACAGCTCAGCCCGAATTCAACTACCCATCCGGTGCCGAAAACGTGTTTTCGCGTTACGAGGGCAGTGGGGGAATCCCTATGGGCAGCTGGTGGCTGCGCCTGGCAGCCGCCTTGGCCTACGGAGAGCCTAACATTCTGTTGACGCAGTATCTCACGCCAGAAAGCCGCATGTTGATCCGGCGCCACGTGCGTAGCCGTCTGGCCACCCTAGCTGGCTTTATCCACTGGGACAACGATCCCTACCTGGTGCTCTCTGAAGATGGCTACCTGATCTGGTGCGTAGACGGATACACCGTGTCCGACTCGCACCCGTTCGCCCAAAAGCTCGATGTACCGGGCATCGGCCGAATCAATTACATTCGAAATGCGGTCAAGGCCACGCTCGATGCATACAACGGCACGGTTCGCATTTACGTTTTTGACCCCGCAGATCCGATCATCCAGGCTTACCAGATCCTGTTCCCACGTCTTTTCGAGCCCATGGAGAAGATGCCTGCCGACTTGCGTCGGCACGCCCGGTATCCGGAGACCCTCTTCCGAATCCAAGCGGAAATCTACCGCACCTACCACATGTTGGACCCTCTGGCCTTTTACAACAAAGAGGATGTTTGGGACATCGCCCGAAATCTTTATGGGCAGGACAGCCGGCCTCAACCACTCACCCCAACCTACCTCGTAGCAAGCATCCCCGGGTCGGACCAACCTGAGTTCCTGTTGATGCTACCTTTCACCCCGCGAAACAAGGACAACTTGATCGGCCTGATGGTCGCTCGCTGTGACGGCGAGCACCTCGGTGAACTCTTGTTCTTGCAACTTTCCAAGCAGGAACTCTTCTTCGGCACCATGCAGATCGAAGCGCGCATCAACCAGGACCAGAATATCTCCAAGGACCTCACGCTTTGGAATCAACAGGGCTCACAAGTCCTCCGAGGCCAGATGCTCGTGCTGCCCGTGGCCAACACGCTGATTTATGTCGAACCGATCTACATTCAGGCTTCCGAAGCCCGGATGCCCCAGCTCAAAAAGGTGGTCGTCGCGATGGGCAATCAGCTGATTTACGAAGACACGTACGCGCAGGCGATGGCACGCCTGGCGCAGGCCAGTAGTGTCCAAGTCTCGACGGGCCTTGGTACTAGGACACCAGCCGGAACGCCTAGCGGGTCAGCGGCTGAGACAGCGAGAGACACTGTACTCGACCAGTTGCGGCAGCACTGGAACAAATACAAGCAACTTTCGGCCGAAGGTCGATGGACGGAAGCCGGCCGCGAACTAGAGGCGATCGACAGGCTGTTGGCTCAATGATATGGTTATGGTGATCGAGCAGCGAATTTCAATGCCGGTTCAGTGGCTCAAGCGGTTACTGGCCCGTCGCAAGTAAGAGGAAAGATCCAGTAGGCGCGGGTTTCGAGATGCCGTCCGCGTGTAGTTGCCGATCCGCTCGCGAGCTTGCTCAAGAGCTTCTGTCAACGGCACGTTCTTGACCTCAGCCACCCCGAAATTGACCTGAGTCGAAGAGGCCAGTGTGGCCCGCAGTCGGAAATCCCAGAGCCGACGGGTCACCTCTTGGACGCGCAGGTCAGCCGCCGGACCCTCTAAATCAGGCAGTAGGATGACAAACTCATCTGGGGTCGGCGAACTCGCAAAATCCGCCGGCCCCAAGCACGCCTCGATGACTTCCCGCAGTTTCCACCAGGCGTCATAATTTGGCGCTCGGCTGCGTCCATCCTGATCAACAAGCTGGAAGCGAACAGCCACCACGACACCAGTGAAGGGCTCTGGCGCTTCGAGTAGGGTCCTGAATACCTCAGGCGGACAGAATCCCGCAGGCACCTCAAGAGTAGGGACACCCAAAGCCGTCCTTTCCATCGAGATTTCCGGACTTGTGCTCTCCAGACCGTCTCTGCCGAGCTCGGCCGATGCGGACGATGGCCAGGGCAGAACTACTCCCGAGCCCGGCGAGTCCTGACCACGCAGCCGGTACGAGAAACTTCCGTTTCCGCCGTGTGCATCTTCCGGGCCGTCACTCTCCGTCGCTTCCTCGACTGCGGCGACCTCCAGCTCCACGTCTCGGCGGGAGGACCCTGAGATGGATGCACTCGAGAGCTGCAACTCCATTCGTTCGGTTAGAGCCGCGCGGAACTCTTCCGGCTCTGTTTCGCCAGAGCTCTCCTGAGATGCTCCATCCACCGGCTCAGTCCGATGATAACCAGCTTGCTCGACCGAGAAACCCTTCTCACTCAGCTCCGTTCCCAGAGCTTGACCAGCTTCCAGGCCGGGTTCCGGATGACTCGTCGGGGATGCTCCGGAACTTGCGGGTGTTGGATTTGGATCTAGGCGTTGGGGCTCCAGCTCACGAGCTGTCCACCGATCGGCTTCTGCATTTTGCTCCTGCGAAGTGCGCGCCTGCTGGATCCCCGCTTCAGCTTCCTCACACGCAGCTGGCTTTGAACGAGCACTCAACCCTGCTGAGATCACCGACTCTCCAGCGGGCTCGTTTGCCCCTGAGGAGGCAGCTTCAGACGTTCGCTCCACATTAGCCACGGGCGTCCGAGACTCGGCCTCCGAACCGGTTCGCCCAACCTTGTCGCCCACGTAGCCGGTTCCCCCAGCCACGACCAAATGCTCCTTTGGCAATACACGCTCAATCCGGCTCTCCTCGGCTCGCTGCCGGATCCTGTCTGCGATCCGAACAATTCGTTCCAGCTCCTCCCTGGAGGTCCTGGTGGGTTTACCGCGCAGAACCTCGGGCGCCCAGTTGCGCCGGTCGCTTACTAGCGTGTCAGTGCGTTGTTGATGAGACTGGGACAGACTCGCCGCTTGCCATCGACTCACTCCAGCCAATTCTTGCTGCCAGCGCTCGCGCTCTTCCATCCTGACGCGCAGCTCGATGTTCTTCTCGCGCAGCAATTCGTTGTTGCCTTTCAACAGATCACAAATGAGCGCCACGAACAGCGCTCCGAGCACCACCACGAGGCTCGCCAGGATTTGAAGGTCTACCGATCCAAAGCCCATAGGCCGCTATAGGCTTATCGGCAAAAACCTCCCCAGAATATAGCGACGAACCTACGGGCAGCTCCCACATCCGCGACGAGCGTCCCTCAAACCGGATAGCTACAGCGGCCAGCGTCGTCCGGGAATGGGAATGGTGCGGCGTTGCGATTGGTCAGTGCGCTGCGCCGGCCGAGGAGAGGAAACCGACGGGCGATGGTATACGTTGTTGCCGAAATCCAACTCCGCCTCGGTGAAAGTCAGCTCCCGATCGAGCACCATCTCCATCGTGGTACCTTTGGGTAGCACCGCGTCGGGACCCCGCGAGAGTAACACGCCCACCAGGCCCGCTGCAGCGCCAGCTGCAGCTCCTACACCAGCTCCCATGCCGGTGCGGCCTGCTGCTGCCCCGGCGATCACTCCCACGGAAGCCCCGGCAGCCGCCGCCTCGCCGATCGTGCGGGCATCCCCCGCCTTGTTACCCTCGCTTTGAATCGCCCCTTCGTCCCGGTCCAACCGCTCCCGGGCTTCCCCATCGAGGCTACCCACCCGCGCGCGGAAGTCCCGCGTCACTCCGTTCGGCAGGGTCAACGAATCGAAGCGGATGAAAATTTCTCCCCGTCCCTTGACGCGTCCGGGCCGTTTCACGCTTGTCACTGTGCCCGCTACGTAACTGCCAGGAGGAATCACTATGCGATCGTCCACACGGATAGGGAAGACGGTCTCCAGATAAACCCGGTCACCCACGGCAGCGTGCTTGGTGGAGATGCTATTGATCATCGCCAGCAAGACCCGGGTACCTGCAGGCACCGTGTAAACTTTGGGGGAAGTGCCAGAAAGGTCGCCGCTCGCGGACTTCGAATCCGCAGGCGAGGTTTGCCCGAAGCCGTTCCCCAAGCCCGCTAGGCTCAACAGAAGCACCGCACCGAGCAGCCGCTGGGACATGAACTTACACTCC
This sequence comes from Acidobacteriota bacterium, assembly GCA_030550335.1. Lineage (GTDB taxonomy): Bacteria > Acidobacteriota > Terriglobia > Bryobacterales > Bryobacteraceae > JAUQPO01. The sequence goes on along the minus strand of JAUQPO010000010.1, from coordinate 19,134 downwards.
TCCACCGCCATTCTACGACGCCAGAACGCTCAACACCTCACTCTTGAGACGCCGTCCCAGCCTCTGTCGTTGCCACCAGACGCTCCACGGCTAGCCGCACACCTGGCTGGCTCAACCGGCCCCGAACCTCCAAGCGTACCTCCGGATCCTCCGCGACATCCTCAGGCAGGCGCAAGTTGATCTGGTAAAGCCCAGCGAAGCCTGGCGTCACACCCACGTAAGCGACGTGCTCTCGCGGTACAGCTTTGCCATCGAGCAAAACCGCAAAATTCTCCAGATCCTCAAGCACCGCTGCCTGGCGCGGGATTTCGTATGGGGCGAGTGGCGGACGCGTTCGGCCCAGGCCGGTGGCGTACAGCACGACCCATTCGCCAGGCCGTGCCGGATGACCTGGACCCACGAGTGTCCCGTCGGGGTAAGTGGCAATGGCCGTGTGCTCATCCAGCAAGAACAGTCCCGGCGCCACTTCGTCCAAGTAGACTTCGACTGGTGGCCCAGCCAGACCTTGTCGGACCACGCGGATCTCCGCACGCCCGGGTAACAGGTTCCCTGGGATCAACAGGTTGATTTGATTGGGGGACACGTAAAACAGCCCTGCTAGCTCGTTCCGTACCACCACCCGTACGCCAGCCCCAGGCAACGCCGTAGGCAAGCGCTGGTCAGAAATGTCCGACGGCACTAACGCACGAGTCGTGAAGGCCAGATCCTCGCCGAAGACGGTGACGATCGTGTTCGGGGCCAGCCGGTCGGGCAGGTAACTCGCCCCATTCACAATGCTGGCCCGGACGTATTTCGGAGCGCCGGGCGTCGGCCCCGTTTGAGCACTGGCCACCCAGCTTGGGTCAAGCGGCCAAGCCAGTGCAAGCGAAACGGCTACCCAGGAGGCACGTGCGAGCAACTGAGACATGGTGAGCTGATCCCTCAGTGGACTTGTGGACAGGAGTTGTCGCGGAGCAACATCAGTTGAGTCTGCGGTGGCACTAGGAAGTTACCTTATGCGTTCGTCTCCCTGGTCCTATCCCAAGTCCCGACCCACTAAAGGCCTTGACCTGGCCGTTCCTCTTGCCCTCCGCCGCACCAGCCCCATCCCAGCCCAATAACCGTAACGCCTTGCGGCTCATCGTGCTCACCGGTAGCCACGCCAACTCTTCCATGTCGACCCACTGGCACGCAGCTGGAACCTCCCACACCTTCCCCTCAGCCACGCGAACCCGATATCGAGTCTGGGTGATCATGTGGCTGAACTCTCCGACCCAACGGACTAATTGCCAATCCGGCAGGGCGCTAGACTCCGGCAACTCCCAGAAACCCGCCAAGCGCTGGCTTTCGACGGGTCGACGCCACATCAATACGCGTCGACCACGCCGAATCCCAATCAAAATTTGTTCCGCATCCGCAGGTATCCTACGCCGGCCTGCCTGCCCGACTGGCGCAAACCCCGTGCGAGCCGAGACACAATACCGTCGCCATGGACAGAGCTGGCAGGTGGGCGCTCGGGGCCGACAGACCACAGCACCCAAGTCCATCAACGCCTGATTGAACGTACCGGGCGACCGGCGATCGAGTAATTGTTCAGCCAAATTTTCGAGCCACTTTCGGTTTTGCGAGGCAGCCGGCGAACAACCTGTCAACCGCGCCAGCACGCGGCGCACGTTACCGTCCACGGCCGCGTGGGGTTCGCCGAAAGCAATGCTGGCCACCGCTGCTGCAGTATAGTCGCCGACCCCTGGCAAGGCCTTTAGCTCGGAGTACGTCCGTGGTAGGCTTCCCTGCTCGGCCACTCGGCGGGCGAGCCGGTGAAGGTTACGCGCTCGCTGGTAATAGCCCAGGCCGCTCCAGGCCCGCAGGACATCCTCGAGAGGAGCTTGGGCCAAGGCTTCAAAGGTCGGAAACCGCTCCAGGAAGCGCTCAAAGAACGGGATGACGACTCCTACGCGAGTTTGCTGCAACATGAACTCGGCGACGAGGATTGCGTAAGGATCCCGGCTGCGGCGCCACGGAAGCGAACGTGCATTCCCCTGGTACCATGCCAGCAGCTTCCGGCGCAAGGAAGCGCGCACCCGCGCTGATATACTGACGGGTAGATCGCCTCTGGCTGCGCCGGCCATCGACGTGTCCGCTGTGGATGCTATTGTAATCCGGGGTGCCCGGGTTCACAATCTCAAGAACATCTCCGTTGATATTCCCCACAACCGCCTGACGGTCGTAACGGGCGTTTCTGGCTCGGGCAAATCCTCGCTGGTCTTCGACACGGTCTATGCGGAAGGCCAGCGGCGGTACGTCCAGTCGCTATCCGCCTACGCCCGCCAGTTTTTGGAACGCCTGAGTAAACCCGACGTTGACTGGATCGACGGACTGGCACCGCCGATCGCCATCCGCCAGAAAACCTTTGCCCGCAATCCCCGCTCCACGGTGGCCACTGCCACCGAGTTGTACGATTACTTGCGCCTGCTCTACGCCCGTGCTGGGGAAACGTACTGCCCCGGCTGCGGACAACGAGTCCAGCGGGACACGGTAGACCAGGTGGCGGCGAAAATGCTGGCACAGCCGGAAGGCTCGCGGTGGTACGTCCTGTTCCCTCTCGGAGCCGCCAAGGATAGCCACGCCTTGCGCGACCAATTGTTCGAGCTGCGCCGAAAGGGTTTCTACCGCCTGTTCCAACAAGGCCGTATTTACGAGCTCACCCGTCCAGAGACTCTTCTGGAAGTAGATTTTGCGCAGCCGGTCTACGTGTTGCTCGATCGGATCGCCATCTCTGCTGACCTGCATCAGCGGCTCGTCGACAACACCGAAACGTGCTACCGCGAAGCGGGCGAAGTGGTCTTCCTGGAAGCCTCTGGAGAACAACTCTTCCGCTTCAGCGAAAAATTCGCTTGCAAACAGTGCGGGATCGAATTCTTGGAGCCCGAGCCGCAGCTATTCAGCTTCAACAGCCCCTTCGGCGCTTGCCCGCGCTGCCATGGCTTTGGCGATATCGTCGACTACAGCCCGGACCGCGTCATTCCGGATCCATATCGCAGTCTGGACGAGGGCGCCATCGATCCCTGGACGAAGCCTAACTACCGCCATTTCTATCGGTACTACAAGCGCCTTTGGGGTCGACGTGTCCGCACCGATGTGCCCTACATTGAGCTCAGCGAGGAAGAACGGCAGCTGGTCTGGGAAGCGGTACGGGAATCGTTCGAGGAAATCGGCCGAAAAAAATACAAAGTCCACGTGCGCGTTTTCTTAAGCCGCTACCGTGGCTACTCGACTTGCCCGGAATGTGGCGGATCGCGCCTGCGTCGCGAAGCGCTTTGGGTAAAGGTCGGGGGCAAGAACCTGGCCGAGGTCATGCGAATGAGCATTGGCCAGGCCTACGAGTTCTTCGAGCAGCTCGAGCTGCCGCCTCATCAGGCTGCGATCGCGGAGCTGCCCTTGACCGAGATCCGCCAGCGACTGAAGTTCCTGTACGAAGTGGGCTTGGATTACATCACACTCGATCGCTTGACGGGAACGCTCTCCGGCGGCGAAGCTCAGCGGATTCAACTCGCCACATGTCTGGGTTCGAGGCTGGTTGGCACTTGCTACATTCTGGACGAGCCCTCCATCGGCCTCCACAGCCGGGACACCGAGCGGCTGCTCAACATCCTGCGAGAACTGCGGGACCTTGGGAACACTGTGCTCGTCGTCGAACATGATGCGGACATCATCTGCGCCGCCGACCACATCATCGATCTCGGTCCGAGGGCCGGCGAGCAAGGCGGCCAAGTGGTTTTCCAAGGGACTCTGCAGCAATTGCTCGAGTCCGATACGCCGAGCCTCACTGGCCGGTACTTGCGCGGCGAGCTCCAACCCTTCTGCCCGCGCTGGCGCCGCCAGCCCAAACCAGAGCGCATGCTGCGCATCTACGGTGCCCGAGCCCACAATCTCAAGAACATAGACGTCTCGATCCCTCTGGACATGATGGTGGCCGTCACTGGCGTCTCTGGTTCGGGTAAGTCCTCGCTGGTCTACGACGTGCTTTACCAGGCGCTGAGAGAGAAACTCGGCTTGAAGGTAGAGCTCCCCGAAGACGAGGCAGAATGGGAGGCTCTGGCAGGCTACCGGCAGCGGACCTGGCGGAAGATTGAAGGGGCCGAGCTGCTGAAGGGAGTCGTCCTGGTGGATCAGTCCCCGATCGGCCGTACCCCACGATCCAATCCGGTTACCTATGTGAAAGCTTTCGACTTGATTCGCCAACTGTTTGCTAACACTCCCGACGCGCGGCGACATGGCTACACTGCGGCGCATTTTTCTTTCAACGTGCCCGGCGGCCGCTGCGAAACTTGCCAGGGTGACGGTGTCGTCCGTGTGGAGATGCAGTTCCTGGCGGACGTGGAGCTGGTGTGCGAGGACTGCAAGGGAACACGTTACCAGCCAAACATCCTCGAGGTTCGGTACCGCGGCTTGAACATTCACGAAGTCCTGCAACTCACGGTGCGCCAGGCCTTGGAGTTTTTCCACGACGTCCCGCGCTTGGTGGCGCGCCTCAAGGTGTTGGACGACGTGGGGTTGGGCTATTTGCGACTGGGCCAGCCGGCAACGACTCTGAGCGGAGGTGAGGCACAGCGCGTCAAGTTAGCCGCCCATCTTGCTCTGGCCTCGTGCCAAGATACGTTGTTTTTGTTTGACGAGCCGACCACAGGCCTGCATTTCGACGACATCAACCGGCTACTGGAGGCCTTCCAACGGTTGATTCACGCTGGAGGAAGTGTCCTGATTGTGGAGCACAACCTAGACGTAATTCGTGCAGCGGATTGGGTGATCGATCTCGGTCCGGAGGGTGGGGACCGGGGAGGACAGGTCGTGGCTGTGGGGCCACCCGAGGAAATCATGGGCCACCCGGAGTCCCATACCGGCCGGTATCTGAAGCTGCGGCAGGAGGGTGTGCTGTTACATGCCCGTAGATGAGGCTCTAAAAGGTGAGTTGGCGGGGCGGCAGCGAACAGGTTGGGTAGACTGGAGATGATGACCGCGGCGGTCCTCCTCTTGGCGCTGTGGGTCCAAGCGAGTTCCTTCGAAGAGCAAGGGCTGAAGGCGCTGGAGGCGGGCGATTATCTTACAGCGATCAAAGCTTTCAGGCAGCTCGTAGAGGACCGTCCGGACGACTACAGTAGCCGTTTCCACCTGGCGTTGGCTTATAGCCTTTCTGGGCGAACCAGTGAGGCAGTCGAGCAATACCGTAAGGTCCTCGAACTCAAACCAGATCTTTACGAGGCTCAACTCAACCTTGGGATTCTGCTGGTCGCTGATAATCGCCCCGCCGAAGCCTTGCCACTGCTGGAAAGAGCGCGCGCCCAGCGACCAGGAGAGTTCAAGCCACACTACTACCTGGGCGAAGCATACCGTAAGCTCGAGCAGTGGCAACAGGCGAGCTTCCATTATGAGATGGCACTTAAAGTGGATCCGCAGTCGGCAGCCGCGGAAATCGGGCTTGGGCGAATCCTGGCTCGCCAAGGCCAGTTAGAAGAAGCCGCAAGGCATTACCACCGTGCGGTGGAGCTCTCTGCCGAATATCGCTTGATGTTACTGGAGCTGGCCGAGGAGTTCGAAAAAGCAGGGCGGGCGCAAGATGCAGCGCGGCTGTATGAGCAGTTCCCCGAAGATCCAGGTGCTCAAGAGCGCCTCGGCGCTCTACTGTTGGAAGCTGGCGAGGTCGAACGAGCCATAGCCGTACTGCAAAAAGTCGTCGCGCAGGCACCTACCCCGGCCAGTCGCTACTTGCTCGCCATGGCGTACGTCCGCGCTGGGCAGCGGGAAAGCGCGCTGCCTTTCCTCGAAGGCATACTCGCCGAACAACCGGAGCAGTTCGACGTGCGAATGACCTATGGACGGGTTCTCCGGGATCTGAAGCGTTATGAAAACGCTACGCAGCAATTCTTGCATTGCGTGCAGATGAAGCCCGATTCCCAGGAAGCCTGGCAGGAGCTGGCGGGGATGTTCATCTTACTGGATCGCTATCCAGAAGCCTTGGCAGCCCTAGACCGAGTCGAACAACTCGGCCACGCTCCCGTGGGCATCCACTTTTTACGCGCCATCATTTTCGACAAAACGCGGCAGTACGAAGCTGCACTGGCCAGCTATCAGCGATTCTTGGAGCTCAGCCAGGGACAGCATCCGGACCAGGAGTTCCAGGCTCGCCAACGCATCCGCGTGATCAAACGGGAGCTAGGGCGCTGATGCCGGTCCTGCATCTGCTTGTGCTGGCCTGTGTGAGCCTGCAGGCAGCTATTGCAGCAGCCAAAAGACCCGCTAGCCTCGATGAACTCCGATCCGTTACCAAGTTGGATCGGAGAGCAGAGCTCGCCATGCGGCTGGCGCATGACCGCTTGGACCAGGCGCGTGCAGCCTATCTGTCGGGCGAGGTCGAACAGTTCCGAAAAGCTGTAGAAGAATGTAGCGAGGCGGTGGAGATCGGATTCGACGCACTGGTCAGCCTCGGGCGTAACCCGCGCCGACATCCCGGGCCATACAAGCGCTTGGAAATCGAGCTGCGACGGCTGATGAACCGTGCCCGGGCGTTGCAGGATCAGATGAGTGTCTTCGATCGGGAATGGCTCGAGCCCTTGATCCACCGTGCTGAAGAGCTCCACGAGCGACTCCTCCGAGCCATCATGGAAGGGAAAAAGCTATGACTTCACTTCGAAAGCTGGGCCTTCTGGCAGCCTTGGGCATCGGCTTCGCCTTCGGACAACGAGATTTCCTAACCACTGACGAGGCGGACCGGATCCGTGAAGTGCAGGAGCCAAATCAACGCCTGCAAATGTACTTGAGTTTCGCCCGAGCGCGGCTGGAGCTGATCCAGGCGCTGCTAAAGGACAAGCGACCTGGCCGCACCAAACAAATCCATCAAGCACTGGAGGAGTACACCCGAATCATCGACACGGTCGATACTGTGGCTGACGACGCCTTACTGCGGGGCGAAGACATCACCGAGGGTCTGAAAGCCGTAGCAGCCGCAGAAGCAGAGTTCCTCAAAATCCTCGAAGCCATCAAGGCTAGCCCACCGCCCGATTATTCGCTCTTCGAGTTCGCCTTAGAGAATGCTTTAGAAACTACGGCGGATAGCAGGGAGTTCGCGTTGGAAGACCTGGGGGCGCGAAAGGAGAAGGCAACAGAACGGCAAAAGCGCGAAGCTCAAGAAGTCGAAGAGCTTTTAACTCCTGAGGCGGCTGAGGAACGGCGCCAGCAAGCGGAAAAAATCCGACGCGAGCAAGAAGACCGCGAGCGCAAGCGACCGACGCTTTACCGGCGAGGCGAGCAACCAAAAGCGCCCTCGAAGAAAAGCCCTTGAAGCAACTCGAGGGATCTCGGCTCACCCCAGAGGCGGCGGTGCAATGGGCGAACCCAAATCGCGCGCTCTTCTCACCGCATCTTCGCTCCTTTACCTGCAAGCTCGCGTCCCCTGAGTTGACGCTACAAGTCGGGTGCCGAAGTTCTGCCCTGCGCCCAAGGCGGCCGCGCCCGGACAGCCGCTCAACGAGCAGGCCGATCGACCAACCCGTAAGCCCTCAGTTTCCGATAGAGGGTGCTAGGGTGAATGCCCAGCTCACGTGCGGCCTTGCGTCGGTTTCCACGGTGGCGTTCTAACGCAGCCACGATCATCTGTTTCTCCATCGATTGCAGACTGACGCCCGAAGCCACTCCGACAGGGGAAACAGGAAGGCGCAGTTCCGGGGGCAAGTGGTGCATTTCAATCCAGGTACCATGGCAGAGCACAAACGCGTGCTCGATGATGTTTTCGAGCTCGCGAACATTGCCGGGATAGTCATAATCGAGCAGGCGCGCCATCACCTGTGGACTGACGCCGGCTATGTGTTTGCCTTGCAAGGCGTTGAATTTCTGGATGAAGTGCTGGACCAACAAAGGAATATCTTCCCGTCGCTCCCGCAAGGGCGGCAGCTTCAACCGGATCACGCAAAGCTTCAGGTCCGCGTAGTGCTGTGTGGAGCTTTGTCGGCCCTGTTAGAAACCCTGCTATTGCGCCAGGGGATCGAAGTCGTCGGCTTCCTTTGCGGTCCTGCTGACCAAGTCATCCAAGCCTTCCTTCAGGACACTTCGGACTTAGCCCGGTATTTTATGCCGGGTTGCGGCGGCAGGCGAATGCGCCGAGGTAAGGGAACTTGGTCAAGGCCACCGAACTGCCCCGCTGGGGTTGGCATGAGACCATCTGCACCGAGACGAGCAAGGTGGCGGGGCGCAGGGCCACAAACGACTGGGTGGAGCTAGACCGGCGGATGCCTTGGTAGTGGAGCACGTTTGCGCACCGGTGAACACGAGTGCCGCAGCTAGCTCCCGCCGGTGCACCCGGTTGGGCGCCACCCGGCCTGCTGAGGCGCTGGAGCCTCAGTCTCTCGGAGGTAAGGGCCACTGTGAACCTGGTGGGCTGCCATCAAACAGCAATTCCATTGAAAGGAGGGTAAGCACGTATGGCGCTGGGAGATCGCACCGGTCCGATAGGATTTGGCCCGCGGAGCGGGCGGGGTGCTGGTTTCTGCTCGGGCTTTTTCCTCCCGGGCTTCCTTAGAGATGCAGGCTTAGGCCCCCGGTTTTGGCGTGGCCACGGTTGGCGGCACTGCTTTTGGGCTACAGGTCTGCCGGGGTGGCTCAGAGAGCGTGGGCATTGCCGCTGGGCAGCAGAAGTGTGGGGTGGATCGGAAGAAGGCGAAGCTCAAGAGCTGGCCTGGCTGAAAGGCTGTGCTGAAGCAATGGAGAAAGCGCTCTCTAGGCTACGCCAGCGAATCCAAACGCTCGAGGCGGAGCAAGCCCAACCTCCAGCTGGGTGAAACGCCTGCCTCCGACGCCATGCCAGGAGCAGCCGGTTCACGGCGAACTTTCGCTGTGAACCGGCGCCAACGGCACCGATCCCAGCTTGACCTCGCCCAGCCGGATGCCGGATGCTGAAGATTGCGCGTATCGACTTAGTGCTGCAGCGCCACGCGCGAGAACAAAGGCCAAACGTCTTCTGTTGATCCGGCCGACGACGCACCGAGCGCCACATGAGCAGCCTGTTCCGCGACACGCTCACCATCAGTGGTTTTGTGTTGGCGACGATGCTCGCCATCGAGTACATGAACGTACTCACACGGGGTCATTGGCAGCTGCTGCTGACGGGCCGGTACTGGCGGCAATATCTGGTGGCGGCCACCCTTGGTGCCATCCCGGGCTGCTTGGGACCCTTCGCCGTAGTAGCCATGTACACCCACGGCTTCGTGACTCGTGGAGCGCTGGTGGGTGCGATGGTGGCGACTTCCGGGGACGAAGCATTTGTGTTCTTAGCGCTGTCTCCAGGCTGGGCCATCAGGCTGATGGCCCTGCTCTGGGTGATCGGGATACTCTCGGCCGTGGCCGTGGACCAATGGTTCCGGCCAGCGAGTGCCCTGACAAAAGGCCACTTCGAACTTCACCACCTCGACGAGTGTGAATGCCTGCCCTCGGGCCGGCTTTGGGAACAATGGCGAAACTGCATTCCGGCTCGCGGCATCTTGGCCACGGTGCTCGGCTCATTGATCATAGCTGTCCTGGCAGGGTTCGTTGGTCCCGAGCAGTGGAACTGGGAACGTGTCTCTTTGCTTCTCGTAGGGGGATTCGCTCTGTTCGTAGTAGCCACGACACCCGATCACTTTTTGGAGCAGCACCTCTGGGCCCACGTAGTCCTGCGTCACGCCCCACGGTTGTTCTTCTGGACCGTCTTAGCGTTGGCCGCCGTACACTGGTTTGTCCACGACATGGAATGGCACGAGCTCGTGCGTTCAAACCCACAAGCCATGCTCCTACTGGCTTGTCTGGTAGGGTTGATCCCGGAGTCCGGCCCGCATCTATTGTTCATCAGCCTCTTTCTCGAGAAGGCCATCCCGTTCAGTGTGCTGCTGGCAAACTCGATCGTTCAGGATGGGCACGGCATGCTGCCCCTCCTCGCCCACTCGCGCAAGGAATTCGTTGCGGTGAAGTTGATCAACCTGGCCTGCGGGTTGCTTATCGGGGCTGCGGCGATGGCGTTAGGATTCTGAAGGAGGCGACGGTCATGGAGGAACTGCCCGCGGAAAGTCACGCGCCAGCAGGCTGCGAGCAAGAAAGTTCAGGTGAGAGGAGTACCGCGTGGTCGAAGAGCCGCCGCGCCATTCAAGTGCAGATGCAGGACCGCTGCTTCGCCTGCGGTCCTGAACACCCGTACGGATTGCGCCTGGTCTTTAGCAAGGACCCGGATGGTGGGCAAGTTGCTGAGTGGGTGCCCACTTCCACGCTCGAGGGCTTCCAGGGAATCATCCATGGGGGAATAGTTGCGACGGTGCTGGACGAAGCCATGTCGCACGCAGTGCTACATACCTCCGGTCCTGCCTTGACCGTGCATTTGGAAGTCCGGTTACGGCGATCCGTGCATCCGGGAGAGCGACTGCGTGTGCGCGGCTGGGTCGTCGAGCGGCGCAAACGCAAGATTCGAACGGAAGCCGTGTTGCTGGACGCGCAGGGCTTGGAGAAGGCCCATGCCTGGGCCACTTTCATCCAGGCAGGCTTGCCCAGCCCACGGGCGGACGGAAAGGATCTCCACACTCGGCCCGAACCCACCGGCTGCCCAGACGAGTCGCCCCTCAGCAGTTTCTCGAACAGACAGCTGGGAGGCTAAGCCTATGGCGAAAATCGTGATCCTGTATTGTAAGCGCGCCAAAGATCACTCGTGCATAGCGTGCATGAAATGTCACAAAGGGATAGCTGAGCACGCCGGTGAGTTTGCTAGGCACGAAACGATCGAGCTGGTCGGCATGACCGATTGTGGCGACTGCCCCGGTCTTTTAGTACCCCGCGTCAAGCTGCTGAAGGAGATGGCCGGCACTTTGGGGCGACCGTTCGACACAGTACACTTGGGCACGTGCATCAAGGTGGCCATGGAAACAGCCCAGTGCCCGATCGACTTCGAACAGGTGAAAACCACCCTGGAGAAAAGCTTCGGGGTCGACGTAATCCTGGGCACGCATCCTTACTGAGTGTCTTCAGGCAGAGTTGTCGGTCGGCTCACGAGCCTGGCTGGGGACTCCACCGGCAGGGCCTAAACTAGTGTCGATGAGGAGTTGGGGCATTGCGACCCTCGCGGTGGTACTCATCCCCGCCAGGGCGGCTGAGCCGTGCCAGAACGCACAGACTTACCGCCCCTGCGAATTGCGGTTCGAGCTGGACCCCTCTGAACTCCAAACCCACCCAAACCCTTACGCGTCGATCGAGCTCGAAGCAGAATTCCGATCGCCGGGCATGAAGACCTACCTGATGCCCGGTTTTTGGGATGGCGACCGGAGCTTGGTCATCCGTTTCTCCCCCACTCGGGCCGGGCGCTGGGATTATCGCCTCCGGAGTAATCTGGCCCGTCTAAACGGGTTGATGGGGAGTTTCGTGGCCAGCGACTCCGGCAGCCCAGGATTCGTGCGCGTCGCCAACGTGCACCACTGGGCCTACGACGCGGACCCCATCCGTCCCAAACCTCACCTTTGGATGGGCGATACCTGCTACGCTTTGGCGGTGCTCGACCGAGGCTTGTTTGAACAGCTAGTCCAGACCCGCGCCTCCCAGGGGTTCAACCACATACGGGGGTACTTGCTCGGCCAGGCCGGAAACGAAGTGCCGGCCTACCAGGGGGCGCAGCAGCCCAACCTGGAGTACTTCAGGGAGCTGGACTCCCGCATCCGGTTCCTCAACGACAAGGGCATCACCGCTGATTTGATCCTGGCAAGCGACCCCGGCCAGCTCATAAGGCTGTTTCCCACCTGGAGCGACCGCGCACGATACTTGCGCTACGTGGTGGCCCGCTACGCCGCTATGAACGTGACCTGGCAGCTGGTGGAAGCTTATGAGGATTACGCGGGTGCCCGGAACTTGCTGCGAGAGCTTGGCCAGCTGCTCCGCAAACTCGATCCTTACCAGCATCCTCGTTCTACCGGTACGAAGGCCAGCTCCGGGCCACTGGCAGGCGACGAATGGATGGACTACCTGGTCCATCGCACTGCCGATGACGCGCTCCAAGCCATTGAGCACCAGTTGTACGGCCTGCCCCAAGTCAACATCGGCTTCGGCTGCGAAGATCCTTCCGGAGGGGGAGCGGGCCAGCGAGTCTCGACAGACGATTTTCGCAAGCGCCTGTGGACCGCCACCATGAATGGCCAGTACCCGACTTACTGTCACGCTCGCATTGGTGCGCAAGCGAGTAGCTCGTTTGACCCCTCCGACCTGCAGGCTCCTGGAGCGCAGCAAATGTCCCACTGGTTCAAGTTCTTCTCCAACACTCGCCATTGGGAGCTCGAACCCTACTTTGACGTAGAAGGGGGGCGAGCTCTGGCCTTGCCTGGCGTGGAATACATCGTCTACCTGGAGACCCCGGGGCCCGTGGAAGTCGTTACGGAAAAAAAGTCCTACCGGGTTTATTGGTTCAATCCGATCACCGGCGAGCTCATTCGGGAAAAACGGGAGTACCGAGGGGCTCATTTCACGGGCAAGCCACCCACGCTCACCCAGGACTGGGTCCTGCACTTGTCTCGAGACGAACAGAAGCGGAGCATGCTAGAGCGTTGGTATTTCGAGTCGCGGCCCGTGCTATTGCAAGAGGTGGAGTTTGATCCGAGCCGGGTTCCCTATCAGATCGAGGAACCATCCCAGGCTGAGCTGCGCGTGTCCGAGCTCGTTCAGTACCGGGCGAAGCTGCTCCGGGAGACCCGCGCTACACGGGCGATGCGCTACGTCTGGGTAGGCGAGGTCACCCCGGGGGACGCGGGTTACTACGTGCTCGGAACCGGGCCAGAAGGACAGTTCACCCTTCCGAAGCAGCTCATCCCATCGTTGCCGGCAACTCTTACGCTGCGCCTGTTCGGAATGAACACCTTGGGCAAGGTTTACTCCATCAGCCGCGTCTACCGTTTAGTGCCGTGAGGCTGAGAATCGTAGCCATTGACACGACAGGAGAATTTGGCAGCCTGGCGCTGTGGGAACAAACCGCACTGCTTGAAGAAGTCACTCTGCATGCACCCGAAGGCTTCTCGCAAATTTTGTTCGAACAGCTCCACCGGCTTTTGCGCCGCCACGGGTGGGATCCGGCCTCTGTGAACTGCTGGGCCGCGACGTCCGGCCCGGGTTCCTTCACTGGAGTCCGAGTGGGGTTAGCAGCGGTTAAAGGGTTAGCGGAAGCCCTGCATGCGAAAGTAGTAGCCGTTTCGACGCTCCAAGCCCTGGCCAGTTATGGCCAGGCTCCTTTGCGAGCGGTGTTGATGGATGCTCGAAGAGGAGAGGTTTATGGAGCGCTATACGACGCGAAGCTGCAATTGGTGGGCCCAGAAGTGGTTGCGAGTTTCGGACAGTGGCTAGCGTCTGTGCCCAACGTCCCCGGTGTGGAATTCGTGACGTTTGACTTCACACCTTTCCTGCCCGCGGTGCGAGGAACGGCGTTCGAAGGCGTGCCTGTCCGGCTGGCTCCACGTGCCTTGGCGGGAGCGGTAGCGCGCATCGCCGCAGAGAAGTTTCGCTCTGGACAAGCTAGTGATCCTTTGTCGGTGGACGCCAACTATGTGCGGCGGGCTGATGCCGAGCTGAGTTGGAAAGACTAGTCGGGTTAGGGGATTTGCCTAATGCCTAGGTTAAAAGATCGCCTGAGGGGAACCTCAGTAAAACGCGAATTGATTTAGTACTAGAACCGGGCTAGAATCGAATCAAACCAGCGGGTAAACTGGCATGGGGCGTCAGAGTAGTTCCAAGGTCCAGACCAAGCCGGATGAACCTAAAGCCGTCGAACCAAACGATACCGAGGATCAAACCATCACCGATCAACCCAAGATCCGGGTGCTGATCGCAGACGATCACCCTATTGTCCGGCGGGGCTTGCGCCATTTGTTCGAGCCGGAACCCGATATCCAGATCGTTGGGGAAGCCTCGACCGCCTCAGAAGCCATCAAAATGGTCGGCGAGTTAAAACCCGATGTAGTATTGCTGGACCTGATCATGCCTGACATGGACGGGATGAGCATACTGCAGGCCATTCGGAGCTTGCAGGTGCCTTCGAAGATCCTGTTATTCACCGCGGTGGAAGACAAGGCTCTGTGGGTTCAAGCGATGAAGATGGGCTGCTCGGGGATCGTCGTCAAACACACCAGCCCCGAGCTGATCGTCAAGAGCGTTCGCAAAGTCCACCAGGGCGAAATCTGGCTGGATTCCCGCACGACGGCGGCCGTGATGCGGGAATTCGCTGAACAAAGGGCCACTAACGGATCCTCTCGCGGTGAACCCCCACGTCGCCGGGAGCGAGATCACCCACCTTTAAGCGCTCGCGAGCGAGAGATCATCGCCTTGGTAGCGCAGGGCTATCGCAACCGCGAGATGGCCGAGAAGATGTTCATCAGCGAGCAAACCGTCAAGAACCATCTGCACAATATCTTTGAGAAACTCGGCGTTTCTGACCGTCTGGAGCTGGCTCTGTACGCGATTCATAAAGGGCTGCACATCTACCCGTCCAAAGATGAGTAGGTTCACACGCTAGCGCTTCTTCAGGAGCGAGAGGCTGGTTTCGGGCAGGCCACTATATTAGCGCGAGATGAAGCTGCTGCTGATGACCGATGTGGCCCCCCAGGACAGCTCCAGTGTAGAACTTGCCCGTCATCCCGAGCGGTTGGAATACATCATCGACCTGCTGGCCGAAGACCTGCTGGGAAAGCCCCTGGCCGAGCTCCTGGAAGCCGGCCGACAACGGGCGATCACGCCCATCGCGTTCCTGCACCCCGACGATGAAACACTGCATTGAGCCTCTAGCGAGCTGAGCGTACCAACCACGGCCCAAAAACTTCTCCGAACCAGCCGATGAGATCTTTAGATTCTACACCGGTCCCACGCGGGTGAGACGCCAATGGCGGTGAACGTTCTGATCGTTGACGATTCCGCAGCCATCCGGAAGATCCTGAGGCGTGTCCTGGTTCAAGCTGAGGTTCCTGTTGGGCAGGTTCATGAGGCGGGAGATGGAGAGGAGGCCTTGCAGGTGCTGCAAAAGGAAAAGATCGACCTGGTGCTGACCGACATCAACATGCCCAAGATGGACGGATTGGAGTTCCTCCGCAGGATCAAACAAATCGCCGGGTTCGAACACCTGCCCGTGGTGATGATCACCACCGAAGGCAGCAAGGCTAAGGTCTTGGAAGCGGTCAAGCTCGGAGCCGCGGGCTATGTCCGCAAACCGTTTACCGCCGATCAGATCAAGGAGAAGCTCGCCGGGCTTTATTGATACTTCCAGTTCGCCAAGCAGGAGCTGCGCATGGATGTGCGAGAAGTCCAGAGGTACTTGATCCACGCCACTGAAGAAGTCTGCCGTACAGCGCTCGGGTTACCCGTTGAGGTTGGCACCGTGGACCCTCAATCCGGCCCTCCCGGAGCGGACGACGGAGTGGTTGCTTTGCTCGGCCTGGTCGGTAACTGGGTAGGCGTCGGTAGTCTGACGTGTGAGGCAGGAGTGGCCTGCAACCTCTCCGGCCGCCTGCTCCTGACCGAGTTCAACTCGGTCACCGACGAAGTGCTTGATGCTATTGGTGAGCTGGCCAACATGATCATCGGGAACTTCAAGACGCATTTCGAAGAGCGAGTGGGTCCTCTCGGCTTGAGTATTCCCACTGTGATCTACGGCAAGAACTTCACTGCACGATCGCCCCACGAGAACTCCTGGCTTCGGGTCCCATTTTCCAGTGAGCTAGGGCTGTTCGACGTTCGAGTCTGCTTGGAGCCCAATGCCCGACGGGTGCGCGCAACGGCACACTTGGCGCTGGTAGAAGAGTCCCAGAGCTAAGCTCGGCGGTGCACCGCTCAGCTTTAACTTCTCGATCGGCGACTCACCGGGTCGCGCCCGCCCGTTGCAGGGCCTCGTGCTCCCGTCCGTACTTCGGCAGTAGGCTTACCGCGATTGCCCCCACAAATGCAGCGCCAAACACCGCCAGCAAGGCGACCACATAATTCGGGTCCTGAATACTCCCATAAGTCTCGGCGATGAGCGCCACAAAGTACGGGAACCAGGTCTGGCCAATCGTGTCGGTGGGCAGAATGATCGACATGGCCCGTGCCAGGCTATTGACCCCGAACTGTTCAGCCGCCATCAAGGGGATTAACATGTAGTCGGCGCCCATCGCAAAGCCGAAGACCACCGAAAAGATGTAGAGGTAGTGGTACTGCTCGGGCGTGACCCGCAGCAACAAGGGGATGGAGCAAGCCACAAGGAAGTAGGTCACACTCATGACGTACTTCTTTGGGAACCGGTCGGCCAGCCACCCCATACCGATGCGCCCAGCGATGCTCGAGAACAGGATCACCAGGTTCATGCGGGCATGAGCGGTGTCTCGGGCGATCTGGTCAACGAAGCCCTGATCCTCCAGGATGAACTTCATGTTCCCAAAGATCGCCCCGATGGCTCCGATTGAACAAAACGATCCCAGAGCGAGCAACCAAAAGGCCCGGGTGGAAAGGATCTCGCGAAACGGCGCGGGCTGAATTTGGGTGACTACCGCACTGGCTGGATCCCCGTCGGGATACTGGCCGAGTTCTGCCGGCCGGTCCCGCATGACGAAAAGCACCAGAGGCCACGTCAGCAGCACCATGGGCCCCATCCAGAGCAATGCCTGGCGGAAGCCCAGCGCCTCGGTCAGCGGTTTGGCCACGAACGGGATGACGAGAGCTCCGAAGACTCCCACGCCGACGTAAGCGATCCCCATAGCGGTACCGCGTTTCTTGCGGAACCACTGGGAAATGATCACCTGGTGAGGGATGGGGCCAGAAAAGATATAGCCAATGACGAAGACTAGCCAGACCAGGTAATAAACCGGAAGGCTGGTGGCCAGGGTGCCGAACGCCAGGTAGCACAGGCAGATCAGCCCTGTGCCTGTCAGGATGAGCTTACGAGGGCTAATGCGGTGGACGAATACGGGACCGGCCCACAGGGTTAACAACGCAGCCAGCGGGAAGCCCAGTACGATATCAGACCGCGTTGCCCCCGGAATGGCTTGCCGATAGTAGTCATAAAAGAACGGCGTCGCATAGAAAAAGAAAGCGATTTCGATCCCGAAGGTGATGAATGCAGCTGCAACGATCCTCCAGCCGTAGAACTGCTGTGCCATGGGCATCTCCTGATCGCGTTCAGAGGGTACTTATAACACAACGCGACAACGAGCCACGCTACAGGCTACGTAAGTGGAATCCGCCGTCGCAATCGATCACCTGGCCTGCGCAGTAATCTAACAACCCGTCAGCGATAGCACGGACTACGCGAGCTACGTCTGCAGGTTCTCCCATACGCCTCAACGGCAACAGACCCCCAGCGATCCGCTCCTCGTACAACTGCTCCACTGGCGCGATCATATCCGTGCGGATGATGCCGGGGCGAATTTCGAACACCAGCACACCGTGCGGTGCGAGCCTCTGAGCCCAAGCGGCTGCTGACATGCTCAAGCCGGCCTTGGAAATGCAGTACTCGACGCGGTTGAGTGAAACCGTGTAGGCAGAGATTGACGTGATGAAGACGATCCGGCCGGCGCCCTGTTCCAACATCCAACGGGCAGCCAGCTGCGTCAGGAAATGTGGCCCTTTGAGGTTCACCGCCAGGACCTCGTCAAAGCTGTCCTCGGTCGCCTCCAGGACGTCTCGGCGCACGCGGGGTGCGATACCCGCGTTGTTAACCAGCAGGTCCAACCGGCCGAATCGATCCCGAACGAAGTCGATCAAGCGCTGTCGGTCAGCGGCCGAAGAGATATCGCAAGCAAAGATCTCGACGCCTGCTTCTCGGCGTAAAGATTCCGCGGCCTCGCGGTTACCCCGGTACGTGCCCACGACGGTGTGCGTGCGCGCTAGTTCTACTGCGATGCCTCTTCCGATACCGCGGCTAGCTCCGGTCACTAATGCTACCGGCCGTTGAGCCATGCGTCGCCTCCCGATCCGCTTGCAACACCCCTAACCAGTTGCGGGCAAAACTCTTGCCGCGCTCTAGCGCCTCGCGGAAAACCCGATCGCGTTCCTCGCGAGTCAAGCGGTATCCCACCCGATACCATCGCTCTGCGGACCGCCCAACGACGTAGGTCCCAGCGAAGGCCACAGCGGCCTTGGGCACCAGACCAGCACCAAAAGGAATCTTGCCCACCAACTCCCGCGCTAGGGCACGCCAGCCGAAGGCGCCAGCAATCACCGAAGCGATCTCGGCGCGCTGGGGCCGGTACCCCACCGGCCTGTCGCTTGCTGCCGCCAGCATGAACAACATGCGGATCTGGTTAACCGTCAAAAACACAGTGTCAGAAGCAAACTCGGTCACAGCCCAGGGCAAGTGGAACACACTGGGGACTAGGTCGGGCAATGCAGTGATCAGAACAAACAAGGCGTTCTCTTTGGCGATGGTGAAGATGATCCGATCGGTCACCGGGATTCGGAAAGGCGGGAACCACCGGGCCAAAGCCAGGCCCAATGATTCACGTTCTTTTAGAACCTCCTGAACCAACGCCTCTGGCTCTTCTGGGTCGAAGACAGCTGCGCCGGCCGGGCCTTGGAAATCACGATGCACGATTTCGATCTCGACGGGCTCGTCAGGCACATGCGCCGCCCAAACGATACGCTGCAGCGCATATTCCCGCCGACGTGGGGAACAGTCGGCAGGGATCAGAAACCGGCAAACCTCATCGAACTGGCTTTGATTGGCCGCCCACACCCGGCAGCGAAAGGCCCGGCTGGCCGCTCTCTCGATGTCGTGCGGATTCAGATGGGCTACCACCTGCCGGATTTGTGAAAGTGTTCGCGTGGGCATGGGGGCCCTTTCCCGGCCGCTCGCAAGCTTGCTTCAGCTCGGTCAATCCGTGGGCGGCGGCGCTGCTTCAGGAAGCACCGATTGCACCTCCTTGAGGAACTGGTCCACGTTGTTGCGGTCGACCATGATGGTTCCCGTATCGATGAATTCCGGCACTGTAGCCAGGGTGCCCTCGCGTAGCAGCTTGGTTGGCTTGTACTTATTCAGGTCAGCTAGCATGCGCAGCCCTACGTAAGCCATGGTATAAGGCCGTTGCGCCACAGTCGCCTGGATCAGCCCCTGCTGGATCCATTCCAGCGTGCGCTGGGGAGTATCCATAGCGATCACCA
>JAUQPO010000009.1 GCA_030550335.1 Acidobacteriota bacterium | reverse complement strand
GTGGGGGTGCATTCGGGGGCGTTGGCGTAACAGTGGGTGAAGCGGATGCCCTGGGTTCCTATGGAGTCGATGGCTGGCGTGCGGATGTCGGGTGCCCCGTAGCTGGACAAGTCACCATAGCCGAGGTCATCGGCCAGAATCAGCACCAGGTTTGGCAGACGGCGTTGGCTGGCTAACCCTTTTCGTGCCAGAGAGCCAGTCACAAGGCAACTCCTGGCCAGCCATTCGCGGCGCGTCAGGACGGTTGCCGGCATCCGCTGCTGCCTTACCTCATATCCTCGCACGCCCCACAAGTAGCTCCGGAGAAACCCCAGGATTCATCAGTCTGGATAAAAGTTCCTTGGCCAGGCATGCTTACGTAGAACAGCGAGCACGTTCTCGGGAAGGGGGCCTAGGTCGCTGACCGAACAGCTGCTCTCGACCGTCTCGACCCGACGCATGCCCGGAATGACTGTGCTCACCGCCGGGTGAGACAGGCAAAACCGCAGAGCCACCTCGGCGATCGTCCCTTCAACCAGCCCGGAGATGTCCCGTTGGATGGCTTGGACACGCTCCCAAACCTGGCGTTTGCGGTCACCTTGGAAGTAAAGTTCCCGCCAGTCTCCGGGCGGGAACTTTGTGTCTGGCTTGATGCGACCCGTCAGTCCACCCTCGTCCAGAGGCACACGCGCGATCACACCTATGTCCAGCTTCTGGCAAAGCGGGAATAGGTTCTGTTCAGGCGACTGGTCGAAGATGTTGTAAATGACCTGGACTGTGTCAATCAAACCCGTCTGGATGACTTCCAAGCAGGAGTCGGGCTGGTGATCGTTGACGGAAATTCCAAAGGCGCGAATTTTGCCCGAGCGTTTTAGGTCCTCAGCGGCGCGCCGCCAATCGTCGGCGTCGAGCCATTCGGGATTCCAAACGTGCAGTTGTTGCAGGTCGATCGTTTCGACGCCGAGATTTCGCAAACTTTGTTCCGTGCACTCGATGATGTAGTCGTAAGGGAAGACCTGATCGATAGGTATGCCCGGGCGGGCCGGCCACAGCCGGTTCTTCGGCGGGACCTTCGTCGCAACGTAAATCCGTTGCGGAGCGTCTTTGATGGCCTGCCCGACGAGCTGCTCGCTGTGCCCGTCGCCGTACACTAACGCGGTATCGACGAAGTTGACACCCAATTCAAAGGCTCTCCGCAGAGCCCGTAACGACTCGTCGTCTCGGCTATCGAGCCACATCTTGCCACCTATGCCCCAGGCCCCATAGCCGATGTCGCTCACAAGGAAACCTGTACGACCCAATCTGCGATATTGCATAGCGTTTCATGCTAGCAAACGGCTGGCCTTGGACCAAAAGCGCGCAACCGGATCGCTCCAATGCACGGTCCATCTCGCGTCCGAGGTCAGCACCGCGGAGTTTGGCTAGTTTTTCAGCCACAGTAGAATCAAGGCAGGGATGCAGCGCTGGATCCTCTGGTGGGCCTTGATGGCGATGCCGCTGGGGGCGGCCGTTCGCCTTTACCTCACCGACGGCACTTACCACCTCGTGCGTGAATACCAGGTGCAAGGCGACCGGGTGCGCTATTACAGCATCGAGCGCAGCGAGTGGGAAGAGATCCCGGTGGACTTGGTCGACTGGGAGCGAACCAAAGCGGAAGCCCAGGGCGAAGAAGAACGGCGCAAAAAGGAGTTGGAGTTGCTCCAGGCGGAGGAGGACGCCGAGCGGGAACGTGCGCGGAAGGTCGCTCGGATTCCGATGAATCCTGGCGTGTACTGGTTCGAGGGGGAAGAAGTCCGCACGCTTCCGCAGGCTGAACTCACAACGGTCCTCGACAAAAAGCGCACGGTATTGAAGGTGCTTTCCCCACTGCCGGTCGTCCCCGGCAAGCGCACGATCGAGATCGAAGGCCCGCACGCCGAGACCCGGATCACTACCCCGGTACCAGAGTTCTATATCCGGTTGGCCCAGCAGGAGCGTTTTGCGTTGATTCGTGCCAAGCCCAAGGATAACAGCCGGGTGGTACAGGTGTGGCAAATCGTGCCGATGACGAATGAGATTTTCGAAGAACACGAGGAGGTGGAAACGTTTCGCCAGCAATTGGGTTGGAACTTGTATCTGATCTGGCCCAAAGAGCCACTGCAGCCCGGCGAGTACGCGGTGATCGAATGGGCCCCGGGTGAAGGGAATATCCAGGCTTGGGCGTTTGGCTATTGGCCGCAGGACACCGAGGCCCTAAAGCCCACGACCCAGAGGGGGACGACGGAGAAAACTCCGCGACTGAAAAGGCGGAACTGATCCGGTGCTCAGGCAGCCTCCGGTCCGATTACATGAGCCCGGCGAATTGAGCAGCGCGGTGAAAGAACTGAAGCGATCGCTGGGCGGTCACTTCCCACCGGAATGCCTGAGCCCGTTGACGCCCAGCGGCGGACAACTTTGAGCGGAGGTCTTCCGAGACCAGGAGCTCCTCCAGGGCTGTAGTCAGTTCCTGCAGGTCTTCTGGATTGACGAGCCTGGCACAGTCGGCTGCGACTTCCGCAAGCGAAGCTCTTCGTGAGGTGATCACTGGGACCCCGGCCGCCATGGCTTGGACGACCGGAAAGCCAAAGCCTTCATAGAGCGATGGATACACAAAAAGGGTGGCTGCAGCAGTCAGGGATGGAAGGTCGCGGTCCGGCACGTAGCCCAGATATCGGACTCTGCCTGGATAGGCCTGTAACCGCGCTAGAGTGCTCTGGCTGGCCCAGCCTTTGGGTCCTGCCACCACTAGGTCGAATTGGTGCTGCAATGATCGCGGTAGCCTCAAGTACGCGTCGATCAACCGGTCGACATTCTTTCGGGGTTCAATCGTCCCGACGAACAGGATAAAGGGGTGCTGGAGCTGGTAACGACGCGCCACCGCAGCCGCCTCACTTTTCGTGGCCTCGAAAAAGCGGGGGTCTACGCCGGGATAGATCACCTCAATCTTCTCCGGAGCCAACTTGAGAATCTGCGTTGCGTCCCGTTTAGTTGCTTCCGAGACCGCGATCAGCCGGCTGGCTCTTGGGAGCACGTGCTCGGCGAACCGCCGATCTGCCTCGATGTTGCCGCGGTGGTGGACCTCAGGCATGAGCCACGACGTCAGGTCATGGATCGTCGCGGTGATGGCCGGTCCGTGGGGTAGGTCCGCCAAGAGGTTCGAAGCGTGCAAGACGTGAGCATCCTGTAGGGCCAATCGAATCCAGCCCCGGTGCGTACTGTTGAAGAAACTCAGTAGCGCAAGGCGCCAGAGCGTAGCCGACCAGGGCAGCGTGGAGCGGTCATGGCGAAGGACGCCCAGATGCTTCACGAAGGGGAAAGCCAGTACCTCGTCTGGCCCGGCCTGGGCCCGCAAGTGAGTCAACCAGTGGAACAGGTAGTTCTTGACGCCCGCGCTCCGGACCAGCAGGGGGGTGGCGTCGATCAAGATGCGCATTGGCCGGTAACCATTGTTTCGGTTCAATGGCCTCGGCATCAACGCGGGGTGGTCGGCACTGGATTGCTACCGGTGTCATAGTAAGGTGGAGCGAAGACGGGTCCTCCGATTGTGTGCAAGGGAAAGGAGGCGGACCATGGTCAGTCGGAGAAAGTTCTTGCAACAGGCAGGGGCCACAGTGGTAGCTGCGGCCAATTGGGATCAACGCGTGTATGGTGCGAATGAGCGCGTGATTCTGGGATTGATCGGTGGCCGCAATCAAGGCAAAGCAGTGGCTCGCCGGGCCATCCAAGCCGGTGCTGTGGTGAAGGTGCTCTGCGATGTGGACGAGGCGATCCTACAGGAAGTGGCGCCAGTGCTTGCAGAAGCCCAAGGTCGCAAGCCCGAGTTGGTAAAGGATTTCCGTAAGGTTCTCGAAGACCGCGACGTAGACGCAGTTATCGTAGCGACGCCCGATCACTGGCACACGCACATCACGCTGTTGGCTTGCCAGGCTGGTAAAGACGTTTACGTAGAGAAGCCGCTTTCACAGACAATTCGCGAGGGACAGCTGATCCGGGACGCCGCCCGTAAGTACCAACGGGTGGTTCAGGTGGGCACCCAGCGACGCAGCGCCGAACACTTCCATCAGGCGGCAGAGTACGTGGCTTCAGGCAAGCTGGGCAAACTGTGCCTCATTCGGGCCTGGATGTGCCAGCTGCGACCGTCGATCGGCAACCCGCCGGACTGCGACCCACCACCCACCGTGGACTACGACCTGTGGTTGGGTCCCGCTCCAAAACGGCCCTTTAACCCTAACCGGTTCCATTACAATTGGCGTTTCTTTTGGGACTATGGCAACAGCGAACTCGGCAACCAAGGCATACATATGCTCGACGTGGCCATGATGGCCATCGAGCGTATGCGCGGTTTGGAGCGAAACCTCCCGACGCGCGTCACCAGCAGCGGCGGGATTTATTGGCTTAACGATGCCAAGGAGGTGCCGGACACGCAGATCACCACATGGGATTACGGTGACTTCTTACTCGTTTGGGAACTTCGTAGCTTCGGCAGGCATCACCCGCTCGAGGGTACCGAAGCCGGTACCGCCTTCTACGGCACGGATGGCGCCTTAGTTGTGGATGGCAAAAGCTGGCGGGTCTATGACCACCAAAACAGGCTCGTCATAGAGCAACCCGGCTCGCCCTACCGGCACGAAGCCAACTTTCTGGAGTGCGTCAAGAACCGCAAGCGGCCCAACGCTGATGTGGAAATCGGCCGTCGGAGCACGACGCTTTGCCACCTGGGTAACATCGCTTACCGGCTCGGACGCTCCGTGGTTTTCGACCCGGTGGCGGAGAATTTCGGCACCGATGAAGAGGCCAACGCTTGGCTGACCAAGCACTACCGGGAGACCTATCCTTTGCCGAGGGTTTAGCAGAACCTGCCGGGCGATCAGCGGTAACTGGCTCAGGGGCGTGAGCTCCGGGGTCAGGCTTTCAAGCCCAGCCCCAGGTGCTCCCGGGCGTATCGTATGCTGCGCTCCACATCGAGTCGCTGCTGGAGCTTTAGCGCTGCGCGGTACTCCTCAGGGATGGGTCCGCTGATGTCTTCCACAACCATCGGTCCCAGATAGGGATGACCATCCCGCACCAGACGAAGAAATCCCGTCAGCTCCCGGGCGGGCTTTTCCGGGAACAGCTTCCAGTACTCCTCCTCTAGCAGAGGGACCACCGTGGGCGGCCGCCCAGTGATGATTTCCAGGTGCATAGGGACACCCGGACAGAGCTGCGCAAAACGCTGCGCCAGCCGTTCGAATCCGATCGACCCGTCCCCCAGCGCTACCCATTGAAACGCCGCGCCCCGCGGGTGACTGAAGACGACCGAGTCGCGTACATGCGACGTCACCGTGTAAGGGGCCAAGACCTCGAGGGTGAATAACGGGTCCTCCATCACGTGCAACGGGTTGCCAGTATCCAGACAGCAGGCGGCAATGTCTTTGCCAGCGGCCTCGATGAGTTGCCGGAGTTCACCCGCCAGAAACTCGCCGTGATTTTCGATGGCGATCTTCAAACCAGCGTCTTGAATCCGCGCCCGGCAATTCCGAAGCACCCTCAGGGTGGACTCCACATGCGGCCCAACCGGACGCATCCCTGGGGCACCCACGAACGCCCGCAAGCTACGAGCACCGATAGCCTGAGCGACAAGCAGCCCTTGGGAGATCACGTCTTCGGGTTTACCGAGCTTGGGATTCCAGCTGTTCGACGTCGGCGAGATGCACCCGATCGCTGCGTCTAGCTGGATGCCTAGCTCCTGAGCCCGTTGGCGGACTTTGGCCAGGTAGCCGGGCTCGAGCGACTCGAAATCACGTGGAATGGCCACCATCAATCCATCCAGTTGCAACTCCGAGCAGAAGTCCAGCAGCTGGAAAACGTTCCAGCGCCACGCCCGGAGCGAATATGAGTCCAGCCCAAGCGGGATCCCTAACTTTTTCGTCGCGGCTCGTAACGACCAAAAAGGTCCCAGCCACAACGCTCCACAGAGTCGTAAGAAGTTCCGCCGTCGCATGGTCGTTAGCTTATCCAAAGCCTGCGGACCTCTTTCAAGCGCCGGTTGCTTCGGGAGCCGTTCAAGTGAGAATCGCCCACCTCTAGCCCTCTCCAGCAGGACACCAAATGGCGACTGTGGGCTGTCCTTTCCTTCGTTGCCCGCCAACTCGCTTAATCGAAGATAACCGTCTTACGCCCATAGACCAAGATCCGATGTTCCAAGTACCAGCGCACTGCTCTCGAAAGGACCAGCTTCTCGAGGTCTTTGCCTTTCTGGATCAGATCCTCGAGTTGATCGCGATGGGAGATGCGCACCACGTCCTGCTCGATGATGGGACCCTCATCCAGCTCTTCGGTCACAAAGTGACTGGTGGCACCGATGAGCTTGACGCCACGTTCGTAGGCGCGGTGGTAGGGCTTCGCCCCCTTGAAGGCGGGCAGGAAGGAATGGTGCACGTTGATGATGCGCATCGGGTAACGCTGGACAAAGGCTGGAGATAGGATCTGCATGTAGCGCGCCAGCACGATCAAGTCGATACGGTGTCGTTCGAGAAGCTCCAGTTGTTGTCGTTCGGCCTCCTGCCTGTTGTTCGGGTCGACGGGAATGTGAAAGAAAGGCACGTTGTAGAATCGGGCCAACGGCTCGGCATTCGTGTGGTTACTAATGATCAGCGGAATCTCACACCGCAGCTCGCCACTATGGTGGCGGTAGAGCAGGTCGGCCAGGCAGTGGTCCTGACGGGACACGAGGATGGCCACACGCAATGGCACCGACGATCGTGCCAGCCTCCAATCCATGCGGAACTCGCGAGCCACTGGCTCGAACTCCTCAGGGAAGCGGTCAATCGGAATCGTGAAGTCAGTCAAATCCCACTCGACGCGCATGAAGAACCAGTTCGCTTCACGGTCTTGATGTTGATCGGCGTGAACGATGTTCGCGTTGTGTTGGTACAAAAAGCTCGCAACGGTCGCGACGATACCCTTGCGGTCCGGGCAGCTGATCAGTAGGATCGCTGTGTTTCGTTCCTGGCTCAAGGTGCCTCTCCCTTGCGGCGTCAAGAAGAATCGCCCAATGTGCCCTCGACTACTCAAGGAGTCCATGGGCGCTGATAAACCATGGTGACACCGCCGTGGCCGAAAGGTTGGGTGGCCTGCCGCTACGCTGGCTTGAAGGTGACGCTGGTTGACGTCCTGCTCAGGTGTGTGTAATTATTCACCGTAGTGAATAGCCATTCTATGCCTGAGCTACCTCGGATTGCCGCCCGGCGCTTCACCTGGGACCTGGACGTCAGCACCGAAGAACTGCTCCAGTTACTGGACCTCACGGCTCGCGTCAAGCGGAACCCGCAGCAGTTCCGCTGGAGCCTGGCAGACCGGTACGTGACGCTTTTGTTCGAGAAGCCGTCGCTGCGCACGCTGTTAACCTTCGAGCTCGCCATCCGGCAGTTGGGTGGAGGCGCCGTGACTATGACCGGCCCGATCGCTGCCCGAGAGCCGGCAAAGGACGTGGCCCGGAACGTGGAGCGGTGGACGCACTGTATTGTCGCCCGGACGTTCTCGCAGGATACCATCGAAGAGTTGGCTCGGTGGGCGTCGATCCCGGTGATCAATGCGCTGAGCGATCTGTACCATCCGTGCCAGGCTCTGGCCGACATGTTCACCCTGCGGGAGCGTTTCGGGGAGTTGAATGGTTTGAAGCTGGCTTTTGTAGGCGACGGTAACAACGTGGCGCACTCGCTCATGCTGGACGCGGTACGGCTCGGCATGGAGTTTTGCATCGCCTGCCCGCCGGGTTACGAGCCAAAGCGGCAGGTGTGGGATCAGGCCAACGCGCTGGCCAGAACCGGTGGTGCCCAGCTGCATTTGACCCACGATCCTCGCGAGGCGGTGAGGGGAGCCCACGCAGTCTACACCGACGTGTGGACCAGCATGGGCTTCGAGGGAGAGGCCGACAAGCGGCGACGCGTCTTCCAGCCCTATCAGGTGACTCCTGAGCTGATGGCCAGGGCCCGGCCGGAGGCTGTGTTCATGCATTGTTTGCCCGCGCGGCGGGGCGAAGAGACTGTGGATGAGGTGATCGAGTCGCCACAATCGGTGGTGTTTGAGCAGGCGGAAAACCGCCTGCACACTCAAAAGGCTTTGCTATTGATGTTGCTAAGTTGAGGGTACAATCCGTGTCGATGGACAAACCGAAGAAAGTCGCATTGGCTTATTCCGGTGGATTGGATACTTCCGTGATCATCCCCTGGCTGAAGGAGCATTACGGCTGCGAAGTGGTGGCGGTGTGCGGAAACATCGGCCAGGGGGACGAGGAGCTGCAGGGACTCGAGGAGAAAGCACGCAGGACGGGTGCTTCGGAAGTATACATCCTTGACCTGCGCGAGGAGTTTGTGCGGGACTACCTGTGGCCTCTCGTCCGTTCTGGGGCCGTCTATGAGCATAAATACCTGCTGGGCACATCCATCGCTCGGCCTTTGCTGGCCAAGAAGCAAGTGGAGATCGCGCTTCAGACGGGGTGCGACGCTCTGGCCCACGGCTGCACCGGTAAAGGTAACGACCAGGTCCGCTTCGAGCTAGCGTACAAGGCTCTTGCGCCTCACTTGAAGGTGATCGCTCCGTGGCGCGAGTGGGACATACGGTCCCGAGAGGACGCACTAGCGTACGCGAAGGCTCACGGCGTGCCTGTGTCGGCCACAGTGGAGAAGATCTACAGCCGTGACCGGAATCTCTGGCACCTCTCGCACGAGGGAGGGCCATTGGAAGACCCGGCACAACCCGCCCCAGACGACGTCTGGATGATTACCAAGAGCCCCAAAGATGCTCCCGACACACCGGCTGAGATCACTCTGGGATTCGAGCAGGGTGTACCTGTCTCCCTCGACGGCAGGCGCATGGGAGGAGTTGAGCTCATCGAGACGCTGAACCGGATCGCTGGCGAGCATGGGGTCGGTCGTGTGGATTTGGTCGAAAATCGCTTCGTGGGAATGAAGAGCCGTGGCTGTTACGAAACGCCGGGTGGGACGGTAATCGTCACGGCACTGCGGGAGCTCGAGTCGATGACGCTCGATCGTATGACCCTGCATTACAAGCAAAAGCTCGCGGTCGATTACGCGGAGCTCGTCTACAACGGGTTCTGGTTCACCCCGCTACGTGAGGCTCTGGACGCTTTCTTTGCGAGTATTGCCAAGGACGTGAACGGAGAGGTGACACTGCGCCTGTACAAAGGAACGGTGCAACCCGTGTCCAGGCGGTCACCAAACTCTCTGTACTCGCTCTCGATCGGAAGCTTCACTATGGGCGCAGACTACAATCCGAAGGACGCGGAGGGATTCATCAACTTGATCGGGTTACCTATTCGCGTGCGTGCGAGCCTGCGCAGCCAGCAGTGAGGGCGGTATGAAACTTTGGGGTGGGCGGTTCAGTCAGCCGCCTTCGGAAGTCTTCGAGCGGTTCTCCGGCTCTCTGGCGTTTGACCGGCGGTTGCTCGAAGCCGATATACGCGGCTCCCAAGCCTACGCTCGAGCGCTGGCACAGGTGGGGATTTACACGCCAGAGGAGTGTCAGCGGGTCGTCGAGGCATTGGAAAGGATTCTCGAAGCGTCACGGGCTCCTGGCTTCTTCGACGGCGCTACAGACGAGGACGTTCACACGTTCGTCATTCGCAAACTCAAGGAAGCTACCGGTGAGCTTGCTGAGAAAATCCATACAGGCCGCAGCCGGAACGAGCAGGTCTCTTTGGACATGCGGCTGTGGCTGCGCGCAGAGATCGACCGGGATTTGGAGCTGCTCGCGCTGCTCATGCGGGCCCTCATTGGCCTGGCGCGAAGATACCCGAATGCGCTGATCCCTGGTTACACCCACTTGCGCCGCGCTCAGGCGGTCCTGTGGCCTCATTACTTGCTGGCTTACTTCGAAATGTTTTGGCGCGACGCCGAGCGACTCCAGCAGGCGCGCAAGCGGGTCAACGTATGTCCGCTGGGCTCCGGTGCGCTTGCGGGCAGCGCTTTTGCATTCGATCGGGAGGCAATGGCCCGCGAGCTTGGCTTCGAAGCGATCAGCGCTAACAGTATGGATGCGGCTGGAGATCGTGACTTCGTGCTGGACTACCTCTACGCTGCCTCGATGATCCTGCTTCACCTGAGCCGGCTCGCGGAAGATTGGATTGTCTACTCCACCGATGAGTTCGGTTGGCTGGAACTCTCCGACTCAGTCACCAGCGGCTCTAGCCTGATGCCCCAGAAGAAAAACCCTGATGCTCTGGAGTTGATCCGCGGAAAGACAGGAAGGGTATGGGGTGCTTTGTGCTCCCTGTTTGTGACGCTGAAAGGCTTGCCCACCACTTACAACCGCGACCTTCAGGAGGACAAGCTCCCCATGTTCGAGGCGGCAGATGAACTGGCTGCCTGCCTCGAGATGGCACGAGTAGTGGTCGAAACGACCGAGCTTAGGCCAGAGCGGGCTCGCATAGCACTGGAAGAAAGCTGGGTGGTCGCTACCGACCTGGCTGAAGCCTTGGCTCGCCGGGGAATGCCGTTCCACAGAGCTCACCAGCTCGTCGGGAAATTGGTTTTGGAAAGTTTGCGCAGAGGGAAGAAGCCCTCCGACTGGACCCCTGAAGAACTAGCCGCGTTTTCGCCGGAGTTCACCGCCGAGTGCGCCATCCTGCTCCACCCCGACGAGGGCATGAGAATGCGTGCGGTTCCCGGGGGTACAGCCCCGGAAGCGGTCCGGCAGGCCTTGGAGAATGCAGAGCGCCGGCTGGAGTCGTTGTTGCAGTCTGTGGCTTCGCCATGAATAAGGCTTTCCGGCAAGGCCAGATTTTGAAACTTGTCCGGTCCAAGCCTATACTCACGCAGCACCAGTTGGCCTCCGAACTGGCGAAGCTGGGTATCCGCACCACCCAGGTCACACTTTCTCGTGACATTCGCGAGTTGGGGCTCGTCAAAACACCTCAGGGTTACAAGGTGGTGGAAGATGCGTCGGCGAGGCCACAGTTGACGACTGTGGTCCGCGAGTTTTTATTGGATGTGCGGGTGGCTCAAAATCTGGTCGTGCTGAAAACCTCTCCCGGGAACGCAAACACCGTAGCCGCCGCTCTAGACCGAGAGAACTGGTCGGAGATTGTCGGCACCGTGGCTGGCGATGACACGATCCTCGTGGTGACGCCTGCCCCGCGGGAGGCCCGCCGGGTGCGGGAGAAATTGACACGGTTACTAGCGAAGTCCTAGGCGAGGCCGCTGGCGCTCTTTGCGCCGAGAGGTGACTGTCCGCTGCCGGGGCTTCGCACAGCGCCGGGGCTGCTCAGCAAGCCACCCTTAATGTCCCTGGCCCACCTGACGCGGCTCGCTTGCAAGCGCTCTGGATCGCTCGCGCGTGCTATTCCAGCAGCCCACTTCTGAGACCGGGCAAGCAGCGTGCTCGAACTGGATCGTCGTGTGGTGAACCCCAAAGCGCTCGGCCAGAACGTAGTTGATTCGCTGCAGAATGGGTTCGCTTTCCGAGGGCGGTATGTCAGGGATAACCACGTGGCAGCTCAGCGCGTGTATGCGGCTGCCCAGGCTCCAAATGTGGAGGTCGTGCACGTCACAGACGCCTGGCACTTCCAAAATCGCGCTTCGCACGCCTTCCAGCGTGAGCCCCCGAGGCAACCCCTCGAGCAGGATGTTGAGGGTCTCTCGTACAATGTCCCACGCAGTCCAGATGATCAACCCACCAATGAGGGCTGACAGCAGCGGGTCGATTGTGTACCAACTGGTCCATCGGATGAGTAAGGCCCCGGCGATGATGCCCACCGAGCTCAGTGCATCGCCCAGCATGTGCATGTAGGCAGCGCGAACGTTCAGATCTTGTTTTTGCCTATGATGCAAGGCCCACATTACGCCCAGGTTGACACCCAATCCAGCTAGAGCGACCACCAGCATGGTGAGCTCGTCGACAGGCTGAGGCTTGCGCAAACGCAGGTAGCTTTCGTAAAGGACATAGGCGGCCAGACCGATAAGGCTGAGCGCGTTGATGAACGCTGCCAGGATGCCTGCCCGGTGGTAACCGTAGGTCTTGACCTCATCGGCTGGCTTGGACTCGAAGTAAAAAGCCACCCAGGCGAGCATGAGCGCCAGGGCGTCAGTGAAGTTATGGCCAGCGTCGGAAAGCAAGGCAAGGCTGTTCGCTTTCAGCCCGGCTACGAACTCCACCGCGACAAAGGCGACGGTGATGGCAAGCGACCACGACAAGGCCTTGCCGCTGCTCAGCTGTGGGTGGTGCTGCACGGTGGCCTCTCTTTTAGCTAATCAGATTCGCGAAGTTGCGCGGAGTGTGCAACCGGCGGGTGGGGGATCCTGTTGTGCTCGGCGTTTAATCCGGGCTAGCTCTGGCGTGCTCGTGCAATCCCGTTGGTTCTGAATCAAACTTGATCGTCTGGGCCCGGTGGACGCACGAGCTGAGACACCTGACCGGCTAGGGAAAGAACTGCATCCAAAAGGGCGCTCGCCGAAAGCAGTGTGCACATGGCCGCGAACCTTGCGTGGCAACACTCGGCTGACCTGGTCGGTTGCACCAGGGCGATCGTAGGTCGGTCGCTCGTCGCAGACAGAGGGAGCGAGGCCGGCACCCCTGGGGCCTCTTTGTTGTGGGTTCAATGTGTCGCAGCCTGCAGAGTTAACCCCACCTTTGCTTCACTAAGAAGTGTAGATTCGCAGTGCCGGAGGGGTGCAAACGATGTTGTGGCAGCTGGGTCCAAAACTCCTTCCCGTTGGAACCCCGGCCCCGCCATTCATCTGCCCAGACGACCAGGGCCGGGTCTTCATACTGAATCTTCAGCGCGGCAAGCACGTGGTCCTGGTGTTTTATCCTGCGGATCACACCCCGCACTGTAGCCGGCAGCTGAGCTGGTTCCGTGACGCTTGGGACCGTCTTCAAGCTCGCGGGGTGGTGGTTTATGGCGTCAACAGCGGTAAGCCCGAATCCCACGTTGAGTTCCGCAAGCGCCTGCAACTTCCGTTCCCCCTACTGGTGGACTACGGGAACCGGATCGCAAAGCTCTACCGGGTGAGGGGGTTGTGGCCACGCCGCGCAGTGTATCTCATCGATCGAGAGGGGGTGATCCGGCTGGCGCGGTTAGGCATGGTAGGGCCAGACGAGGTCCTCGCTGTACTGGACGAGCTCGAGCCCACCCAGCCTCAGCAACTGTTGTCGAAAGCTTCGTGAATTTACCGGTCGGCGCTGGCTGGGTGTCGCAACCGCTGGCCGTTCGGTTGACCCGTCCCTCGTGGTGTGCAGCTGCCGGGGTGATAAGCTAGGCCCGAAGTGGCGACATTCCTGGCTGGAGGGCAACATGGTGAGCTCGCGCAGAACGTTCTTAACCTCGGTGGCTGCTGCATCGGCCGCGCGGGTCTGGGGAGCCAACGAGCGCATACGCATTGGCGTCATCGGCACCGGAGGACGCGGGCAGTGGCTGATGAAGGCCTTGCAGAGGATCGCACCCGGCGAAATTGAAATCGTCGCGGTCTGTGACGTTTGGGACGTTCGTAGGAACCAAGCTGTACAGATCGCACCTGGCGCCGAGCAGTACCTGGATTATCGCCGTTTACTGGAACGCCGGGATATCGATGCAGTGATCATTGCCACGCCCGATCACTGGCATGCCACCATGACGGTTGATGCCCTCAACGCGGGTAAGGATGTCTACGTAGAGAAGCCGATGGTGCATTACCCACGCGACGGTCAGGCGATCGTGCGCGCGGCACGGGCGAACCGGCGGATTGTACAGGTTGGCACCCAGGGCCGCGCCATGCCGAACTTCGTCGAAGCCAAACAGCGGTACATCGACACGGGAGTGATGGGCAAGGTGGGCTTGGCGCGCACCTGGTACATGTCCAATACGGGTTACGTGCGCACGGCCCCGGCCGGCTACGAGCGGAAACCGGATGGGTTGGACTGGGACAGGTGGCTGGGACCCGGGCCGAAGGTTCCTTGGAATCCCGAAATCTACTTTAGCCCGTATAAATGGCTCCATTACATGGGTGGCATGATCATGGGGATTGCCATCCATGTGGTCGACTCCGCTCATCATTGGCTGAACTTGCGGAAACCGCTGGCGGCTGTGGCCGCTGGAGGCATTTACTACTACAAGGATGGTCGAGATACTCCCGACGTGGTCAGTTTCATTCTCGAATACCCCGAAGAACTCATCGTGACGTTTACGGCGGAATGCTTGACTTGTCCAGGTATCAAAACCTCGGCGGGGGTGGAGCTACGTGGGACGGGCGGTGTGTTGTGGGCAGAGCGTTACATCCAAGATTACGGCTATATCTACACGCCCAACCCAAAGTTCAGTCAGGAGCCGCCCGCGGCGGTGCGTTTTCCACCAACCAACGCGGAGAACCTGTTAAGGGATTGGCTCGACCGCATTCGCGACCGCAAACGCACTCTGGCGAACGAAGAGGAAGCCTACTACTCGACCGTGGCTTGCTACATGGCGGCGCAAGCTCTACGGACACGTTCACGTGTGGTATGGGACCGACGGTGGGATTTGCAACAAGGTTAAAAAGCGGCGCGGACTGGGCAACCGATCAGTGCGCAGCGCTACACTAGGGGCCATGGAACGCCGTGAGTTTTTGAAGGCGACGCTGGTGGCGAGCTTAGGCAGCCTGCGTGCTGCTCAACCTCTGCCTCGACGACGTTACAAAGATAACATCGAGCTCTCGATCATCGGCTTCGGAGGGATAGTGGTCGTCGGACTCGAACAAAGCGAGGCGAACCGGATTGTAGCGGAGTCCGTCGAGCGTGGAGTGAACTATTTCGACGTAGCGCCCTCTTACGGCGACGGCGAGGCTGAGATCAAACTGGGAGAAGCCTTGGAGCCTTATCGCAAACATGTATTCCTGGCCTGCAAGACGCAACGACGCGACGCTCCAGGGGCTCAGCAAGAGTTAGAACGCTCATTGAAGCGCCTGCGGACGGATCACTTTGATCTCTATCAGCATCACGCTGTCACGACGCTCGAAGATGTGGAGCGCATTTTTGCTCCGGGCGGTGCTCAGGAGTTATTCCTGAAGGCTCGCGAACAGGGCAAAGTACGGTACCTGGGATTTTCAGCCCACTCGGTTGCAGCCGCGCTGGCCATGCTGGAGCGTTTCCCGTTCGATTCCGTATTGTTCCCCATCAACTTCGTCTGTTACGCCCAGGGCAACTTCGGCCCCCAGGTGGTTGCGAAGGCTCGCGAGCGAGGAGCAGCGCGCCTGGCCTTGAAGGCGTTGGCTTACACCCGTTGGCCAGAGGGTACTGATCGTCGAAAGACTGGGTACCCGAAGACCTGGTACCAGCCCGTGACTGACCGAGAACTGGCCAGCCAAGCCTTGCGCTTTACCTTGTCCGAAGACATCACCGCGGCTATTCCCCCTGGCGACGAACGGCTTTACCGCTTGGCTCTTGAGCTGGCGTCCAGGTTTGTGCCCATGACTCCGGAAGAGCGGCGAGCGTTACTAGCGAGAACGGTCGGTGTGGAGCCCATCTTCCGGGCTTAGGACTGTAGATGCTCATTACCACGGCGCCGCTCGTGGCCTGAGGCGTTCGTTTCGGCGATTGGAGTCAGTGCGGAACCCTGTGCGGCGTCAGTGGGTTTCGTGCGAAATGTCC
This sequence comes from Acidobacteriota bacterium, assembly GCA_030550335.1. Classification (GTDB taxonomy): domain Bacteria; phylum Acidobacteriota; class Terriglobia; order Bryobacterales; family Bryobacteraceae; genus JAUQPO01. Next base: position 11,207 of record JAUQPO010000009.1, on the reverse strand, counting down.
GACTAGGCGTCTGTGAATGCCCCCGTCCGATTCTGGGCCTCTCAATGGAACCAGCGGCCTAGTCGAATCGCCGCTGCAAGCGATTCTCGTCTCGACTTAGAACACCCCGATAAGAGCCGAGCTGAATTCTTCAGCCTCTACTAGCCCTTCGAGCGCCTGGCCTCTCTGAGCTCGGATCAAGGTGACTCGTCTTCGCAGGCTTGTGATATAAAGCCCTGAAGCGGGAGGGATCCGATGGCGTCAACTGCAAGCTGGCGGAGATTCCTGTGGGCAGTTCCATTGCTGCTCGCGGCGCAACCTAAGGGCGAAGCCCCAGTCTGGAAACCCTTCGAGCTGGATCACAAAGCACCGGGAGGCGGGCCGGCGGACGTCCGTTTCTTGCTCGATCCTCCTGCAGGTAAACATGGTTTCCTCACCGTCAAGGACGGGCGCCTGGTGTTTGAGGACGGCACGCGGTTCCGCATCTGGGGTGTGAACCTTTCGTTTTCGGGCAACTTACCGGAGAAGCAGGATGCGGCCCAGTACGCGGATCTGCTTGCCCGGTTTGGCATCAATTGCATACGCGTGCATCACTGTGACCGTGCCTGGCCCAGAGGCCTCATCGACGACTCGCAGGGCAACACGCGCAAGCTCCATCCGGAGGCGCTCGATCGCTTCGACTATTTCGTCAACGAGCTCAAGAAACGGGGCATCTACGTAGACCTGAACCTGAACGTCAGCCGGCAATTTCTCCCCGGCGACGGGGTCAAAGATGTCGACAAGATCGGCTACGGCAAGGGCCTGACTTACTTCGATCCAGTCTTGATCGAGCTTCAGAAAGAATACGCTCGCCAGTTACTGACCCACCTGAATCCGTACACCGGTACGGAATATCGCCATGAGCCCGCGGTGGCGATCGTAGAGATGGTCAATGAGAACTCGTTAATCGAATCGTGGGTAGCGGGACGACTGCGAGGACGGCAAACGGAGCCTACTCGTGCCACCTGGAGCGACATCCCCCCGAGTTACGCGGAGGACTTGACACGCCTTTTCAATGATTGGCTGCGACGGGAACGGCCCGGCTTGTACGAGAAGTGGTTGCGACAGGCAGGACTGGAGCCGAAAGAGTTTTTGGACGAGAATCGCTCGCAGGGACCGAGCGGAGTGGAAAAGCCAGTGTGGCAGGCTCGGATGGGGCAGGGAGGACTATTGTTCCGGCTCGAACCGGAGCTATTCCTGAACGCTAGCCCCGAGCGCTTCCGCACGGAGGCGGAATTTTACATGTCTCTGGAGCGTCGGTTCTTCCTGGAGATGCGGCGCTTTCTGAAAGAGGAGCTGGGTGTGCGGGCGCTTTTAATTGGCACGAGCGCTCACAGCCGCACGCTCGCCCCTTACGCGCTGCTTTCCTCGACTTCCTTACTGGACATCGTCGACGGCCACACTTACTGGCAACATCCGAGTTACAAGCGCGAGCCTGGTTCGGACAAAGTACTCAGCTGGCGCATTGCCAACACGCCTATGGTCGATGACCCCCTGCATTCTACAGTCCAGGCTCTGGCGCGTAACGCAGTTCTCGGTAAGCCCTACACCGTGAGCGAGATCAACCATCCTTATCCCTCGGAGTACGCGGCCGAAGGCATCCCAATCATCGCCGCCTACGGGGCTCTGCAAGACTGGGATGGGATCTTCTGGTACAGCTTCTCCCACATCCCACCGCATCAGTGGAAGCCAGGCCCAACTGGATTCTTTGACATACGCAACGATCCAGTAAAAATGACCCAGCTACCTGTAGGCGCGCTGATTTTCCTGCGAGGGGACGTGAACTCGGCTCGCCGTCTCATCCAGCGTTTTTACACGAGAGAAGAAATCGTCGAGTTTCTGCGGAAGCCCCCGGAAGCGCCCTGGTTGGATCCACGGGTGTCCCCTCTGGTGCCACTAGTCCATCGCACGCGGATCGCCTCTTTTGACGGCGAAGGCTGGCCGTACGACGTTCCCGCGACGAGCCCTATACGGTCAGACACTGGCGAATTGGCTTGGTATTTTGGGCCATCGCGAGGTTCGGGGTTGGTAGTCATCGACACACCGAGGAGCCAGGCGCTGATTGGTTTTGTGGCTGCTCACCCGAATGTGCGCACAGCGAACCTCACGGCGCGTGTTCAGACACCATTCTGCGCCATCACGCTGCAAGCCCTCGACGGCAAACCGATCCGGGCATCGCGACGGCTGCTGCTGACCACGGGGGCACGCGTGGCTGCGACGGGGATGAAGTGGAACGAGGACCGCACCACGCTAGTCGAGGAAGGGACGGCTCCGATGCAGATCGAAGCCGTGGTAGGGGAACTTGAACTCTCCGGTCTGGAAGGTGCCCGCCGGCTGAGGATCAGCCCGCTCGACGGCGCGGGTCGGCCGGTTCGAGCTCGTACGGTCAGTGTGCGGGAAGGACGGGCAACGGTGGAACTCCAAAAGGACGAAGCCACTCCCTGGTACGTCGTCGAGGTGGAATGAACTGCCGTAGCTGGAGGAACTCATGGAGATCGTATCGAGGCGAGCATTTTTGGCCTTACCGGCCTCCCTCGTAGTGCATCACTCTGCCTCCCTTCCTGCCGAACAGCAGGATTTGTGGCAGCTGGCTCGCGAGAAAGCTACCGCACACCGCTTTTCCACCCTGTTCACCGCACAGGATGTCCGCGACCGACTCTCGAGCGCACAAGGACTGAAGGACGCTGTAGCTTGGTGCCGACGCTACGGTATCACACGCGTATTCGTCGAGAGTTTCCGGGACGGGTATTTGGCTCCCCAGCAGCTACTCATCGCGGCCAGGGATCACTTCCGTGACCAGGGCTTTGAAGTTTCCGGCTGCGTAACGACGACGCAGGTAGGCAAGGTTTCCACAGGGTGGAAGGTCATCGCATGCTACACCGATCTGGCGACGCAGGATCGGCTCCAGGCCATTTTCGAGTACACCGCGAGCCTGTTCGACGAGATCATGATCGACGATTTCTTGTTCACGGACTGTGCGTGCGAGGCGTGTGAGCAGGCGCGCCGGAGCCGGAGGGTGAGGGTGGGTGACTCCGAGTACCCAGTGCCTGGAGAGAGCTGGGAGCACTACCGCCTGGAGCTCATGGTGCAGTTGAGCCGCCATCGGATTCTAGCTCCCGCCAAGCGCGTCAATCCACGTGCCCGCCTGATCATCAAATACCCGCAATGGTACGACCGTTTCCACGAGCGCGGCTACGACGTCATCCGCCAGACCCAGGATTTCGACCTAATCTGGGTCGGCACGGAGACGAGGGACCGGGACAAACGTGGCGCCATGCCCTATGAAGGCTATTTCCTGATGCGGTGGCTCAGTGGCATCGGCCGCGAGAAAACCGGTGGCGGCTGGTACGACTCGATCAACACCACCGAAAGCACGTATCTCGAACAAGCGCGTGGGACCGTCCTGGCTGGGGCTAGGGAGTCGATGCTGTTCTCCTACGGCGGCCTGCAGCGCAGCTATGGGCCCGCCGACATCGAGGCTTTGAGACTGTGGATACCGGAGCTTTTGGCCGTTGCAGGCGAGGTGCGGCAACGCAAAGTCATTGGCATTGCTGCTTACAAGCCGCCTCACAGCCCGGGCGAGGAAGAAGCCTACGTGTTCGATTACGTGGGTATGCTCGGCTTACCCCTCATGCCTTGTCACGAGTTTCCTTCGGAAGCTCAGGCAGCCTTCTTTTCGATTCACGCTCTGAAAGATCCGTTGTTTATGGAGCGGTTCGATCGCCTGGTGCGCACTGGCGTTCCCATTCTGATGACCGATGGACTAGCGCGGCGGTTAGCGAACAAGTTCAGCCCCCGTAGCGACAACGTGCAGGTTCTGCAATTGGCGGGAAAACCCACGGCCGCACTGGAACTGCCCTTGCCAGAGCTGGATCGCCTCCGCCAGCGGCTCCTGCAGCCCTTCGGGGTAAGCTTTTCCGCCCCAGCGGAAGTGGGCTTGTGGCTGTTCGAAGACGGCAGCTGGGTCATACAGAATTTCAGGGATGAAGCAGTACGGGTAAGTTTGAATGGCGCGGAGATCCAAATGGGGGCTCGTTCCTGGCGGTATCGCTGGGCTTCCGCAGCCTAGAGATTAGAACGAGGGAACGACGATGGCGATAACGGGGTCTGCTACCAGCGCCATCAATCGGCGTGACTTCTTGCGAATTTCGGCAGTGAGTTCCACGCTGTGCGGAGCTCCTGCGATCGTGAAGGGAGCCAAGCGGCGGCGCCCAAACATCCTCTTCGCGATCTCCGATGACCAATCGTTCGCCCACACCAGTGCAGCCGGTTGTCGCACCGTGCGGACACCGGCTTTTGACCGTGTAGCTGAGCGAGGTGTGCTGTTCACCAACGCTATCTGTGGCTCGCCGGGGTGTGCGCCCTCGCGTGCAGCGATCCTGACGGGGCGCCATCACTGGCAGTTGCGTGAGGCAGGCACCCACGCTAGCTACTTCCCAACGGACCTGGTCGTCTACCCTCAACTCTTGGAAGCTGCGGGGTATCACGTGGGCATGACGGGCAAAGGAGCTGGCCCGGCTAACTTCCAAGGTTGGAAGCACAACCCTGCGGGTCGATCCTACGACCGCCACAAGTTGTCCACCCGCATCCAGGGCCTCAGCGCTTTGGATTATGCGGCCAACTTCGCAGAATTCCTCAATGAGAAACCCGAGGATCGACCGTTCTGCTTCTGGTTTGGAGCTACCGAGCCCCACCGGGCTTATCAGGAAGGGGTCGGCCGAGCCGCCGGGAAGAAGCTGGAAGACGTTCAAGTGCCGGCGTTTCTACCCGACTGCGAGATCGTCCGGAGCGACATATTGGACTACTGCTTTGAGATCGAGCACTTCGACAAGCACCTGGGACAAATGCTGGATCTGCTGGAAAAACGAGGGGAGCTGGAAAACACCATCGTGGTGGTGACCTCCGACAACGGCATGCCCTTCCCTAGAGCTAAGGCCAACATGTACGAGTACGGCATTCATTTGCCCCTGGCGATCTCGTGGCCCGCGGAAGCCCCAGGCGGCCGGGTGATCGAGGACGTCGTGAGCTTCGTCGATTTTGCCCCCACCTTCCTAGAGGCTGCCGGTCTGACTCCCCCGCCGGGAATGGTCGGCCAGAGTCTGCTCGGGCTCCTGTGCTCGAAGAAGTCTGGACGGGTGGACCCGAAAAGGAATGTCGCTTATTCGGGGAGGGAACGTCATTCCCACGCACGGTACGACAACCTCGGTTATCCGAGCCGGGCGATTCGCACCGAGCGCTTCCTCTATATTCGCAACTTCGCGCCAGAGCGTTGGCCCGCTGGTGATCCGCCAGGCTTCTACGACATCGATGACAGCCCTACGAAACGATACCTTCTGGAGCATCGAGAGGATCCGACAATACGGCGGTTTTTCGAGCTGGCTTGTGGAAAACGCCCAGCTGAGGAACTGTACGACGTGGTTGCAGATCCGGACTGTGTTCGGAACCTGGCGGGTGAGCCGCGCTACCAGCAGACGAAGCAGCTCTTAGCGACTCAGCTCGAAAGAACGTTGCGGGAAACCGGCGACCCACGTGTGTTGGGCGATCCGGATATCTGGGAAAGCTACCCGCGTTTTAGCCCCATGCGGCCGGAGCTCGGTGGCTTCGCTGAGCAAGGCAAATACAATCCGAAGTACCAGCGTGGGATGAGGAAACCATGAGACTGCGTGCGTGGTTGCTTCTCTTCGGGGCCTCGGGCTTTGGGTGGTTTTGCTCCGCGGCCCAGCTTCGGATCTGGCCTGTGGACTCTCTGGTCAAAGTGTTTCCTGAGGATGAGCCGGCTGCGCACCCAGAGAGCGGCACGCCGGTGCTCGCGGTGCGTGGTGAGGTGGTTAATCTGCAGTTTGCAGTTCGGGCGGAGCGCGACCTGGAAATCACTGTGGCGGTCCGTCAGCCTCGTGGACCGAAGGGCGAGCTGCCCGTGCAAGTCCGCTGGGTGGACTACGTTCCCGTGCGCGCCCATCCTCCCAAGTGTCCCCCGGAGGAGTTGGTGGGCCGGGTACCGGGGCTGTACCCGGATCCGCTGCGGGAGTCTTTCCCGATGAGGCTAGCTGCTGGGAAGACTTATGCGCTGTGGTTGACGGTGCGGGTCCCTGCGGAAGCAGCCCCGGGGCTGTACCACGGGACCTTCCAGATCCGAGCCGGCTCCAGGCGCTTGGCCAACCTGCCTCTGCGCATCCGGGTGAGCCCTGTCCGCCTGCCCCCACAGCGCTTGTGGATCACCAATTGGTTCAACTGGAGTGGACAGCATCTGCGACGCCATTACGGAGTCGAAGAGTTCACCGATGCTTACTGGCAACTCCTTGAAAACATTGGGCGGGTGATGGCCGATCATGGCCAGAATGTGATTCTGACGCCCGTCGTCCGGCTGGCCCAACCCCGGTGGGAAGCGGGTGCGCTGCAGTTCGACTTCACACGCTTAGACCGCTGGGTCGAAACTTTCGATCGGGCCGGAATCCGCGGGCTGATCGAAGGAAGCCACTTATTGGGGCGCAGAGGCGGCTACTACGCGCCGGTCAGCGTCCGGATCTGGGTCGAGCCCGCCCCAGGTCAAGACGAGCCACGAATGGAAGAGTTAGACCCGCTGGACCCTCGGGCGTTGAACTTCATGGAGGCTTTTCTCTCTGCGCTGTACGCCCACTTGCGACAGCGGGGTTGGATTTCACGTTACGTGCAGCATGTACTCGATGAACCACACGGCGAAGAACCTGCGGTCTACGAACGCTACGCTCAGCTCGTGCGAAAACACATGCCGGGCGTGCGCACGATCGATGCCATCAACCTTGCCGACGATTACCCATTCTTCGAGACCTTGCTCGACATTTGGGTCCCCATTTTGGGGCGGTTTGACGATCGTCTGGAGCGGATCCGGGAACACCAGCGCCGGGGTGGGGAAGTTTGGTTTTACACCTGCATCTCGCCCCAAGGAGCTTACATGAACCGCTTCATTGATCAGCCGCTGTTGAAAGTGCGACTCCTTCACTGGCTCAATGCTCGCTACGGGTTGGCTGGTTACCTCCATTGGGGAGGGAACTATTGGACCGACAAGCCCTTCGAGGACGTCGAGGCCATCATCAACCAAGGCAGGACGTTGTTACCTGCAGGGGATAACGCAATCGTGTACCCGGATCCTGAGCGCCTGAGCGTTCTGAGCTCCATCCGGCTCGAGGCTATGCGCGACGGCATCGAGGATCACGCACTGCTCAGCCTGCTCCAGGATCATGATCCGAAACTGGCAGGGAGCTTCCTCAAGGAGGTTGTGGGCAGCTTCACGGACTATGTCCGGGATCCTCTGGCTTTTGGGCGGATCCGGAATCGCTTGGTTGAGGCTTTAGAAAGGTTAGGCCAGCCGTCGGGGACGGCCTATCGGTAGGTCTGGCTGGCAGAGGCTGAGCGAGCCGCATAGGATCTGAAGATCCCAAACTCGACCTTCTGTGGCAGAATTGAATGTGTAGTAAGTTGGTGCGATTGCTGGCGCCCAGGCGAATCGGCGCAAAATCCAAGCAGGAGCAGAACACCGCTCATGTACCTCAACGAGTCGAACCAGCGAGTGCTTACCCATAAGCGTCCGAAGGCCGTCAAGCAAACGAGTCCTGTCCGCGGACCCCATCACAAGCTTGAGGACTGGCTTTCCAAGCCTTGGGTACAAAGGCTGCTCCGGTGGATGACCATCCGGGACGCGGAGAACAAGTGCTTCTTCATCCGCTTGTGCGAGAACTACGAGAACCCCGAGTTGAGCGGTTGGCAACGGCTCAAATGGGCGTTGCCGTCTTGGCTGATCGATCGAGCGCTCGAACGGGCGGGGTTGGATAAGGAACTCATGATCACCAAGCTGTTCCACCATCCTCCCACGGTTCGCTCGCTGGCGCTCACTGCCAAAAGCATTGGCCGGTACGGCTTGACGCGCCCGCAACGCTTCACCGCCCCGTTGATGGTTGTCTGGAACATCACTCAGGTGTGTAACCTCGCGTGTGAACATTGCTATCAGAACGCGGGCCCGCAGGCGGCTAAGGACGAGCTCACGCTGGAGGAGAAGCTCCGGGTCGTCGACCAGCTGGCCGACAATTGGGTGCCTTTCCTGGCGATCGCTGGAGGAGAGCCGCTTGCTTGCCCGGACATCTGGCAAGTGTTAGAGCACGCCCACCGGCGGGGCATCCATTTGACAATAGCGACCAACGGGACCCTACTGACCCGCGAGAAGGTCGAGCGCCTGCGCGAGTGCGGGGTTAAGTATATCGAGGTAAGCGTCGATAGCTTGGACCCGGCAGAGCACGATCGGTTCCGGGGCAAGCCAGGAGCATGGCAGCGAGCCATCAACGGGATCAAAGCTTCCATCGAGGCGGGCATGCGCACTGGCTTCGCCACCTGTTTTACACGGCACAACGTGGATCGAGCTGACGAGATCATCCAGTTCGCTTACGATCTGGGCTGCTCGACGTTCTCGCATTTCAATTTCATCCCTGTCGGTCGTGGCAAGCAGTACGCCGAGTATGACTTGACGCCGGAGCAGCGGGAGCGACTCCTACGCGTGCTGAACAAGTGGTTGCAATCGGGCAAGATTAATGTGATCTCCACTGCTCCTCAATTCGCCCGCACCTGTGTGATGTACGCGCCTCCCGACGGTTTCTTCGCCACGGGTCACGCCGGACGAGGCAAGGGACAAAAGACCCGCGTGCTCGCTCAGTACACCGGCGGCTGCGGCGCTGGACGTTGCTATTGTTGCATCCAACCGAATGGGTTTGTGACTCCGTGCGTCTACATTTCCTCAGTGGTCGTGGGTGATTTGCGCAAACAATCCTTCGAGGAGATCTGGAACAACGAGCTGTTCCGTGTACTACAGGATCGCGAGGACCGTGGCGATCATTGTGGTGTGTGCGATTACCGGATTTATTGTGGTGGCTGTCGAGCTCGCGCTCTAGCCTACACCGGCGACATTACGGCCGGCGACCCCGGGTGCATGTACAACCGAGTAATGTGGGAGCAGATTGAGCAGGAGGAAGAGCTCTTTCGTATTGAGGGGGTTCCGGCTTGAGCCCTCGGCGGGTTGTTCGGTAGTGGCCTAGAGGGTTTACGCCCAGCGTGACGGCCAGCTCAGCGGAGACGGACCCCGAGGCGCTGCTGCCTCAGCACCACGCGGCAGGTGGTGGATTCCACGTCCAGCACGCCGCCTCCCAGAGAGTGGGCTCTTTGGTATCATTCTGGCGAATTGGGTCGCAGAGTGACGACTGTAGCATGCTACAAGGGGATCATGGGGCGTTCACATAGTCCACGGGGCTTGGAAGAGCACGGGTTACGCAACACAGGCACGATTTGGTGGAACCTGACTACTCCCGTCCTCTACGAGCATGTCATCCAGCGGCGGGAAGGGTTGGTTGCTCATCTCGGCCCCCTGGTGGTGCGTACGGGGCAGTATACTGGCCGCTCCCCGAACGACCGGTACATCGTGCGGGAGCCGTCCAGCGAGGCCCACATCTGGTGGGGGAAGGTGAACCAGCCATTTGACCCGGCCCGTTACGACGCTCTGCGCGCCCGGTTAGCTGCCTACCTTCAAGGGCAGGATTTGTACGTGCAGGACTGCTATGTCGGGGCAGATCCCGAGTACCGGTTGCCGATTCGCGTAATTACCGAGCTGGCTTGGCACAGCATTTTCGCCCGCAATATGTTCCGCCGCGAGAAGGATCCTGAGAAGCTAGCGGCTCATCGGCCAGAGTTCACCATCATTCATGCCCCGGGATTCCATGCCGATCCCGAATTAGACGGGACTCGCTCGGAGGCATTCATTTTGTTGAACTTCGGCCGCCGGGAGGTTATCATCGGCGGAACCGGGTATGCGGGAGAGATGAAGAAATCGGTCTTCACCGTGATGAACTACTTGCTCCCGCCCCGAGGCGTGCTTTCGATGCACTGCTCGGCTAACTACGGCAAGGACTTGGACGACGTAGCCATCTTTTTCGGGCTCTCCGGGACGGGCAAGACGACCCTGTCTGCGGATCCGGAACGCACTTTGATCGGCGACGACGAGCACGGCTGGAGCGAGCGAGGGATTTTCAATTTCGAAGGGGGGTGCTACGCCAAGGTGATCCGCTTATCCCCGGAGGGGGAACCGGAGATCTACGAGGCGGTCCGGAAGTTCGGCACGATTCTAGAAAACGTGGCGATCGATCCAGAAACCCGCCGCGTCAATTACGACAGCGATGAATTGACCGAGAACACGCGAGCCTCTTACCCGTTGAGCCACATGCCACGTGCGGATCGGCGCGGCATCGCCGGGCATCCCAAGGCCATCATCATGCTGACAGCCGACGCCTTTGGCGTAATGCCGCCGGTGGCTAAACTCACACCCGAGCAAGCGAAATACCACTTTTTGTCGGGTTACACCGCCAAGGTAGCTGGCACAGAGCGAGGGGTGAAGGAACCCCAAGCGACTTTCAGTGCCTGTTTCGGTGCACCTTTCATGGCTTTGAAGCCTACAGTCTACTCCAGAATGCTCCGGGAGCGGATTGAAAGGCACAAAGTGTCCGTATGGTTGATCAACACGGGCTGGATTGGAGGCCCCTACGGGATTGGTGAGAGGATCAAGCTAGGTTATACCCGGGCTATGGTTCGCGCAGCGTTGAAAGGAATACTGGACGAGGTACCGATGCGGGTGGACCCGATTTTCGGATTCTTGGTGCCCGAACGGTGTCCGGATGTGCCCTGTGAGGTTCTGAACCCCCGGTCCACGTGGCCGGATCCGAGGGCCTATGACGAGCAGGCCCGGAAGCTGGCTGCGATGTTCATCGACAACTTCAAGCAATTCGCCGATGAAGTGGCCCCCGAAGTCCTGGCCGCCGGACCGCGTGTCGGTGCTTGACGGGATAGGTTCGTTGGGTCGCGCTGCATCGGTAAAGTCACCACCGTACGAGTGAAGCGAAGACACGAGATCACTCCTGTCTGTGGCGTGCAGCCATGGAACTACCTTCGCCGGAAGAACTTCAGGTTCCGGTTTTAGGACCGGCCGAGTACCCGTCCCCTGTAGAAAGCCGGGGCCTGCCCTTTGTCGAGGAAAGCGACCGTGTATTGATTCCAGTGAGCTTGGAACAGTTGTCGGCATGCGCTCCCGACCGGGTCCCTTCTTTTGAACGCGCAGGTCCACGCCGGCGGATCTATTTCAATCCGGAAAGTCTGACCTGCGGCATCGTGACTTGCGGAGG
>JAUQPO010000218.1 GCA_030550335.1 Acidobacteriota bacterium | reverse complement strand
GTGTTGATCTGGGTTTCTAGGCCGATGGTCGCCGCCAACTGGAGCACATCGAGCGTGCGCTCGAACGAGCCGGGCATCCCACGAAAACCGTCGTGGGTAAGCGCGTCCGGCCCGTCTAGGCTAATCCCCAATCGAGTAACCCCGATGTCTTTGAGCCTTCGAATGACTTCAGGGCTCAGGAGCGGTGTCACTGAGGGTGCCAACGTGGTTCGCAAACCTTGCCCTACGGCGTAGCGGAGGAGGTCAAACAGGTCGGGTCGCTTGAGGGGGTCGCCTCCGGTGAGGACCAACACCACCTGCCCAAACTGCCGAATTTGATCCAGCAAGCGAAGGCCCTCCTCAGTGGTCAGCTCCTGCGGATCGCGTTCCGGGATCGTGGACGCTCGGCAGTGCCGGCATACGAGGTCACAGGCCCGGGTGAGCTCCCAAATTACCAGAGCCGGAGCGTGGTGGAAGTCCCTCACGCTTCAAAGCCTAGCACTGGGCTCCACACCCCGGCTAGGACTAAAGTCACCCTACCCTCGCGCGGCCGCTACGAAGAGCCATGCTACGATGGGGACCATGGACGTATGGACAAGGCGGCGGTGGTGGGCATGGGTGGGAAGCAGCATAGCACTGCCGCTCCGCTCACAAGGCACCTTTATGGATCTGCTTGCTGAAGAACCCACTGACTGGGAAGATTTACTACCCCCGGTAACGCTCGCCGGCTGGGTCAGAGTACCTGTGCCCCCGACCGATGGGATACGCGAGCCGCTTCAATGGCGACGTGAGGGCGATGAGCTGGTTTGCACTGGCACCGGCCAGCACGAATGGCTACGTTGGGATCAAGAACTAAGTGACTTTATATTCCATGTGGAGTGGTGTGTTCCAGAGGGACTGGAGAAGTACAACGGGGGCGTGGGGGTGCGGCTGTCACGGTACTGTGAGATATGGCATCAAGCCCAAACTACGCCCGCTGGGGGCTATCTTTTCGGCGATAGCTTCCTAGAGGGTTCCATCCAGCGGGTGAACTTACGCAAGTTAATGACCGCCAATCGGGTGAAGCCTGCCGGCCAGTGGAACACCTACCGAATCTTGTGCCAAGCTGACCGGATCGTCCTGTGGGTGAACGGGGCAGTCGTAAACCACTGGGCAGGTTGCGAAGTGCGCCGGGGTTATCTGGGCCTTGAGGCCGAAGGCTCCGTCATGCGATTCCGAAATCTACGACTGAAACGCCTGTGAGGCCACGCTGGGCTGGGAGTTGCAGACCTACCCCTTGGGATAGCAGCCCAGAACCCTCTGGAAGTCCGATAGCTCTTGTAGGTGCCTCAGCGCGTTGCGCACCGGTTCTTCGTCTAGCCGCCCGACAAAATCCAAGTAAAAGAGATACTCCCAGGGTTTCCCCCGAAGGGGCCGCGACTCGATTTTGGTCAGGTTAATGTCCCTCAAGGCGAACACGCTGAGAGCGCGGAAAAGAGCCCCGGGTACGTTCCGTGTCGTAAACACGATAGAAGTCTTGAACACACGCCCCTGGCGGTTGGAACGGGGCAGTGGAGGGGCATCGGCCCTCCGCCGCAGGAGAAAGAAACGGGTGTAATTGCGCCGGTCGTCCTCGATGGATCGACGGAGGATCCGGGCCCCGTACAACCGAGCCGCATCTTCGGAGGCGATGGCCGCTGCATCGCGTAAGCCTTTTTCCACCAGCATCTTGACGCTGCCAGCCGTATCGTAAAAAGGCACCCGCTCCAGCTGAGGATGCTCGCGGAAGAAGCGCAAGCATTGGCTCAAGGCCACCGGGTGCGAGTACACGCGACGAATGTCCCGAAACGCCACCCCAGGCAAAGCAATCAGATTGTGGATGATCCTCACACTGGTCTCGGCCACGATCCAGAAGTTGTATCTCAGTAAGTGGTCATAGTTCTCGTGCACGGACCCATGGAGGGTATTCTCAATCGGGATCACCGCCGCATCCACTTCCCGCCGGGCCAGCAGTTGAAACACTTCCTCAAAATGCTGGCAGGGAACCGGCTGGATCTTGTCCCCGAGCAGCTGGCGGGCGGCTACGTGACTGAAGGCCCCTGGCTCCCCCTGGAAGGCTACCCGCTCAAGCTTCGTTTTCAGCCGCCTTGCCACCGTTTGGCCTCCGGGTTGGGAATGCCGAGCAGGTCCAGCACCCGGTCGATACTATGATCCACGATATCCATAACTGTTTGTGGGCGATGGTAAAAGGCCGGGATAGGCGGCATGATGACCGCGCCCATCAAAGCTAACCGGAGCATGGTCCGTAAGTGTCCCGTGTGTAAAGGGGTCTCGCGGATCAGTAGGATGAGTTTCCGTCGTTCCTTGAGGGTCACGTCCGCAGCCCGTAGGAGCAGATTGGACGTGATCCCGTAGGCTATGGCCGACATGGTATTGACCGAACAAGGGGCTATGACCATGCCATGGGTGGGAAAGGACCCAGAAGCTAAAGGGGAACCTAAATGGTGCAGGGGGTGCCAGTGGGTGGCGAGGGCGCGGAATTCCTCAGCCCGCTTCCCCATCTCCAGCAAGGCTGTCCGCTCCCCCAGGCGGGTGAGAATCAAGTGCGTCTCTACCCCTGGCCGCTCTCGTAACCGCTCCAGCAAGCGCCAACCGTAGATCGAGCCACTGGCGCCGGAGATGCCGACGACGATCCGGAAGTTGGGGGGCTGTGGAAAATTTTGTTCCATTCTCGGAACAAATCACGCAACTCGCGGATTGATCGGTCCTCAGAGCCGCGCTTATAATCCTGTCTATGGGCTCTTTCGGCCGAGGACCTTTGTTCCGAAACCCGCAACGAGCTCCAACTTCCAGCCATCATAGCATGGACGACCCAGGTCGCAAGCTCAAACTCTTTCGGGAACGCCTCGGGTTGCGTTACCGCGACGTTGAACACGCCAGCCGCCAAATCGCCAGCTGGCACGGAAGCGACGAGTTTGCCATCCCGCTAGCTCGCCTCGCCGACATTGAAAACCGGGGGACCGTTCCTAGCATCCACCGCATCTACACCCTCTGCGCTATCTACCGCCTAGACCCCTTCGAAGTTTGCCGCTGGTACGGGGTGGACTTCTCCCGCTTGCCCGCCGATGCCGCCCGGCTACCTACCCCCAAAACTCACCCGATCCAATTCGACATCGAAGAACACGGGGAAATCCAAGTCCCATTACTTCTAGATCCTGGCCTCGACATCCGCAAGACCACTTTCCTGAGCCGCATGATCCAACGTTGGGGCATCCTGCCCGTTATGCTGGTCAGCGGGCTGGACCCTAAGCATCACCGCTACGGCTTTATTGGCCTAGAAGACTGGTCGATGTACCCCCTGATCCAACCGGGTGCCCTCGTGCTCATCGACGACACCCAGAAAAAGATCGAGACGGGCGGATGGACGTCTGAGTGGGAACGGCCCATTTACTTCTTTGAACACCGGGACGGCTTTCTGTGCGGGTGGTGCAGCCTGGAAGACGACCGGCTCACCGTGATCCCTCACCCTGCCTCCGACTATAGCCCGCGCGTGTTCTTGTACCCGCAGGAGATTGAGGTCATCGGACAAGTGGTTGGTGTGGCTACTCGTCTTGATCTGGGGAGGAAGCGCCGTACTCGTTCTTCAGCAGATCGAGCAGGATTTTGAAATCCGACAAGTAAAGCTCACGCTCAGCCTTGCGAGCGCTGCTCGGAATCACGTGCCGGTAAGGGGCCAGCCGCAGCCACGCCTCGACAATCGCCCGCTTGTCCCCACCCAACCCAGATAAATAGAGGTCCAAATCCGCCTTTTGTTCCTCCAGGTTGAAGCAGAGCCACTCGCTGAAGGCCTGGATGTGGCTCTGACGCAGCGTCCGGTCCGCTTCCTTTTCCCCGAACATCAAGGCAAAGCCGTAATGCTCGTACTTATCGGTGTTCACGTTTCGCAGCGACGACAGGTAGACCAATCGCCCGAACACGGTGGGGATCTGCGAAAGGGTGTGGCGCCACAGGTCCGCCGCTGCGCCTCGATCCAGGACCCGCCTGCCGGTACTCTTCCGCATCGCTAACAGCTAGTCATTATCACACCCAACAATACCACATTAAGGTGGCGTACAACACCCGCTGGTGGTTATCGGAGTGTTGTTCCGATTTCAGAAAACATTTCGGGCCTTGCTGGTGATTTTTTCGGCGACCCGCTAAGGTGATTTACGTAAAGCCCAGCGCCCCGCAGGGCTAATCCACGCCGCAAGGAGTGAGGAGGCCATGAAAAAACTGATTCTTATTCTCGCCCTAGCATTGCAGTTCGCCGGCGTCGTCAGCGTTGCCAGCGCCACTTCACCGATGCCCCGTTGCTTGCCGTGCCCGGTCAGCCTCCGGTGAAACACTGAATCTAACCCGGCCTTGAGACGGCGGCGAGCCTCGGACGAGCTCGTACGCCCGGTGCCACGCCGCTCGGCACCTCCACTCCTTCGCCAGGCACGTGATAAACTCGGCTGCAGAACTGCAACCGGGGGAGGCCGGGTGTGGAACTCACAATCCTTGAAAAAGTCCTCTGGCCCGCAGTCTACGCGGCGCAGTGGGGTTTGCTTGCACACCTATGGCGCACGGGCTTATGGCGGCGCTACCGTAACTTTACCGCATACCTACTCGGGTTGACTGCGCAAGACTCTGTCCTGCTGTGGTTGAATCCTGCCTCCGCGCCATATGCCTATGTGTATGTCGCCGGTATCGTCCCCATCGCGGTGCTATCCCTTCTCGCCGTAGGTGAGATTTACCAGTTGGCGCTCCAACCTTACCGAGGAATCCAAACGCTTTCCCGGTGGGTCCTCTCGGGCGCCATGTTGATTGCAGTGGTGGTCTCAGTGGCCACCGTCGCCCTCGACTTCACTAACCCGGCCGAGCCCTACCCCATTCTCCGCGCTTTCAATGCCTTCCAGAGGACCTTTAGCACCGCTATCATCCTGTTCTTGCTGGCAGTTAACGCGTACCTCGTTTATTTCCCCGTCCCCACTAACCGCAACACGGTGACCCACACCCAAGCTTTCCTGTTTTATTTCGCAGCCCGTACGGCCGCCTTTCTGGTTCGCAACGTCCTGGGCCCGGAGGTCGTCCCCGCCGCCAGCGCGGCGCTATTGGGGGTAGACCTGCTGTGTTTGGGCTGGTGGATCGTGCGGCTGGTGCCGCAAGGCGAGGCTCAGCCCCGTCCCCCCAATGGCCGTTGGAGCCCCGCAGAAGCCGAAGTGTTGCTCCGGCAACTGGAACAATTGAATTCAAAGCTTTCTGGAAGCTGGTGGCGGGAGCGGTAAAATTCGGTTGCCCTTCGCCTCGTTTCGCCGCGATTCCTTGGTAAAGTCAAAAAATTTCCCTTGAAATCCCACTCCCTTTCGGGTATTCTCTCCTGTGTAGCCTGGCGACAAGGAGTGGAGTGACCGATGGTCGCACTGCTGATTGGCTCGTCGATTTGCCTGGCGCTGATCACGCTGTGGGTTTTGAGGCTGCTTGCCTCGATCAGGGTCTGTGGGGTCGACCCAGACTGGCTGCAAACTTTCACCGTCACGGCGTACCGCCCGATGGCCCGGTTGCTGTCCGAGGAAGACATCCACTTTTTGCGCTCGCAGCCGGGTTACCGGCCAGAAATGGAAAAGTGGCTGCGGCGTGAGCGCCGCCGGTTGTACCGGTTGTATCTGCAGAGCCTGGCCAAAGATTTCAACCGTATTCACCTAGCTTTACGAATGGCCTTGTTGACGGCGCCGGAAGACCAGCCGGAATTGGCCCGCGCGCTGGTGAGGCAAAAGGTGCGGTTTGTGATGTTGTTCCTCTGGGCTCATGCTCAACTGCTGTTCCACACCCTCGGCTTCGGTAAGGCCAATGCTACGCCGCTAGTCACGGCGGTTGAGGCAGCCCGAAAGCAGCTGCAAGGTTGGCTCGGTTGGTTGAATCCGGAACCCGTGCGGTCGGTATCGGCCTGAAAGCAGCGTGTAGCCTGGCGGGGGTTCGCCCAGCGTAGTGCTTGCCAGGCTAGCCCCTTATGGGCTCAAGCTCGCCAGCAGTTGCCTAGCGCGATCCGCTGCCGGAAACTTCCTTTCAAACGCACGAAAGGCTGAGTTATGAACATCGCAGCGGTGGCCCAGGGTTTGTGTGGGCAATGCGATATGGAGCAT
>JAUQPO010000008.1 GCA_030550335.1 Acidobacteriota bacterium | reverse complement strand
CCGTGTATCCGAAGATATGTTGAGCTCCTTCGTTCCAATAAAGGATCCGGTAGTCTGGGGAAAGACAGATCACCGCGCTCGCCGCGGTCTCCACCATGGCGCGGAATTGGGCATCGGTAAAGGACAAAGCGAATTGCGGATTCGGCCCATTGGGTACCAGATCACCCCCTTCGCGCATAGCCACCCCCGCTACCCGCTCGTGGCCCTGCTTGGGCCTCAGCTATCTCTCTCAATTCACTGGCCCTGCAACCGCTTGAGCACTAACTCCGCCACACGCTGGCCAGATAGCAACATCCCCCCGAAAATCGGTCCCATACGGGGGCCCGAAAATACCGTACACACACTCATTCCGGCAACCCACAGGCCTGGGAAAACTTCACAAGCCCGTTCCACCACAAAGCGTTCGCCCGCCTGTGCATCCATCGGGCCCTCGCCGAGGTCACTGTCCAGCAGCCCCCGGCGCTTCAGACAACTGGCTACCACCGCGTCGTGACCGGTGGCATCGACAACTGCCCTGGCCAGCAATGTGAGCGGATCCACAGGCAAAACCTTCAACAACTCTGTACGATTGACTACCAACCCCCGAACCCGCCCTTCGTGTACCACAACATCTTCGACGGCCAGCAAGTTCAGCACATTGGCACCTGCCTGGACCGCCGCCCGGGCCAACGCAGCGGCCAGTTCAATGGCATCGACTACCCGCAGCTGTCCTCGGCCCGGCCGGTGTCGCACCCCTAACTCCTCAAGAACGTTCACCGCCTCCGGCTGCACGGCGATCTGATTCAAGCCCATAGCGCCGCCCCAAATCCCTCCGCCCGTGGCGAGCCGCTTTTCCACTACGGTGACTCGCTGACCTGCGTTAGCTAAGCGCCATGCAGCGGTTAACCCCGACGGTCCCGCGCCGGCGATCAAAACGTCACACTCGGTAGCCGCAACTAGCTTCTCGTGATAAGCTTCAAGGATTGACTGGGAAATTTCTGCTTCGCTGAATGGAGTCCAGTTCATCCGGTTTCTTCCACAAAAGCGCTCAATTTTGGGGCGATCTCAAAGGGATTTCCCTTTGTCGTTGCCGCCAAGCGTCTATATTCTCATAACCGACAATCGGCCCTTGGTACTACGGCGTCGCGCGTTTTCACTCCTCCGAGCCAGCCGACGTTTCGATTCCGTACTGACGCATCTTGTCGTAAAGGAGCCGGCGGTGGATCTTCAGAATCTCCGCGGCCCGCGTTCGATTACCCCCAGCCTGCGCGAGGGCACGTTCGATGAGCCGCTTTTCCAACCGCGCCACTAGCTGGTGAAATCCCTCCTCTAACGGCAACAAGTCCATGGGATCGATCGTTCCCCATTCGGAAGCCGGGCTAAGATGTTGAGGATAAATTGGGCCACCACGGCTGAGGATCAAAGCGCGCTCCAGGCAATTTTCCAATTCCCGGACATTGCCTCGCCAGGGCCGCCGTTGCAATTCCTCGAGCGCCTCCGGCGACAGCTGCGGAACCGGCACACCGAGCTTTCGCGCCAGACGACGGCAAAGGGTCTGGGCCAGCTCGGGGATGTCCTCCCGCCGTTCCCGCAAGGCTGGCAAATGGATGGTGAAGACGTTCAGTCGGAAATAAAGATCTTCACGGAACGTTCCTGCCTGGACCATGGATTCGAGGTCTCGGTGCGTGGCTGCAAGGATTCGCACATCAAGCTCCAGAGGGCGCGTCGAGCCTAACCTCTCGATCGTTTTCTCTTGGAGAAACCGCAGCAGCTTTGCTTGAAGCAAAGCGGGCAATTCGCCTACCTCGTCGAGGAACAACGTACCGCCGTCGGCTAGTTCAAACTTGCCCAGCTTGCGGGCGGTGGCACCTGTGAAGGCACCGCGCTCGTAGCCAAACAGCTCCGCTTCGAGCAGCTCGGCAGGAATAGCGGCGCAGTTGACGACCACGAATGGCTTGCGAGCACGAGGACTGTGTTGATGAATGAGCCGAGCCACCAATTCCTTACCTGTCCCTGATTCGCCCCGGATCAAGACAGTGGAGTTGGTGGGTGCCACCTGGCCGATGAGCTTGTAAACCTTCTGCATAGCGGGGCTGTTGCCCACCAGCGCTGGCGCTTCCCGTTCTTCCATGGCGGCTTGCACGCGCTCCAGTTCCTGGCGGCGTTTACGGTCGACGATCGCCCGCTCCAGTTGCACCAGCACCTCGTCGAAGTGCAACGGCTTGACCAGGTAGTCATAGGCCCCTTTTTTGATGGCTTCGATCGCTAGGTCTGACGACCCATAAGCAGTCATCACCAATACTGCGGGCGCATCGGGCAGACCCAGCAAATCGTCCAGCAAGCTCATGCCGTTCCGATCGGGCAACCGGACATCCAGAAGCACAGCCTCGCAAGGCGTCTGGGTCAGCCGGTCGAGCGCCTCCGCAGCCGAAGCCACAGCCTCTACGGTATAGCCTTCTTCCTTCAGCAGCGACGCCAATAGCTCGCGGCTGTGCGGGTCATCTTCTACGATCAAAACCCGGGCTTTCATCGGTATGCCTTACCCACGCGTGGAATCTCGACCGTGAATATCGTTCCCCGAGGACCGGTGTCGTAATGGATCCTGCCACCGTGTTGATCGACGATCTCTCGGGCTAGAGCCAACCCTAAGCCGGTGCCACCCGGCTTAGTGGAATAGAACGGTTCGAACAGATGTTGCTGAGCTTCGGGCGGGATGCCAGGCCCTTGGTCCTGGACTTCGAAGACGCCCGCTGAACCCGCCGTTCGGACACGCAGGTGAACGGCCTGCCCGGGTCTTGAAACGTCAATAGCGTTCAGTAGCAAGTTCACCAAAGCCTGGCCCAATCGCACCGAATCTGCCTCCACCTCAAAATCGTGCTCGACGACCAGGTCCACAGCTACGCCCCTAGATTGCGCTGCGCTGCTGACCATGCTGATGGCGCGCTGAGCTAAGAAGCTGGCCCGGTGGGTGGACCTGACCACAGGCCCAGCTCTACCGAAATCCAGCAAGTGTTCGAGCAACTGTTCCAAGCGGTCCAGCTCGGAAAAAGCCGCCGAAAGTTCCTCGCCCGACAGCTCACCGCGTCGAACCCTCCGTTGCACGAGGTCAAGGCTCAGCCGCACCGTGTTCAAGGGGTTGCGCAGCTCGTGAGCCACGCCCGCCATGACGCGGCCGAGAGCTGCCAGCTGTTGCTGTTGGCGCATCTGGCGCTCTAGCGCCTCCCGCTTGTCGGCCATCCGGTTGATAGCTTGAGCGATCAAGCCTAACTCCCCGGGCAAAGACCGGACCCGGCAGTTCAGATCTTCTTCCATGCGCCGCAAAGACTCCAGCAAGATGCGGATGGATCGTCTCAGGCGCAACGATGCTGATACCAGCACAGCGACGCCGGCTAAGGAAACCAGACCTAGCAGTGCGAGCAGCCTCAGGGAACTGCGCGACCAGACCTGGCGTGTCAGAGAAATCGGCTCAGCAGCCCAGGCGAGCACTGCACTGCCCGGGGCAGGCTGGACGACCAATGCAAGCTCGACGGTCTCACTCGCCACGATCTCCGCGTGCGCGGCGTGCGCCTCGAGCGCTGCCGGCTTGATCCGCCCGAGTACCGCGACAACAGCCCTCACATCACTCTGTCTCGGAACACCTAACACCTTACCCGCGCGCGAATCGAAGTAGCCCCCAATCACACCCGGGTAGCCACGCAGAACCGCGGCGGTCACACCCTGTAGGGACAAGTCTTCCGCAGCCCAAGGCAGGACTTCTCCGCTCCGACGGAGGTATTGCGCTCGTTCGGCGTACTGTTGTGCCAACTCCGCGGCGGCCTGTGCACAGCGGCGTTGGGCTTGGCTAGCTAGCTCTCGGTAAGCACTGCGGTAAGCTTGGTAAACTGCTGCTGCTCCTAGCCCCGTCACAGACGCCAACGCCACACCCGCGATGAGGGCGTCGACCCAGAAGACTCGCCCTGGTCCTTGCTTCATAATGGCTGACAACGCGCCTCACAACCGGGGTGGCTCAAGAGAACGGGCCTGCGCCAAATTATCCAGTACCCCGATGATCTCCTCGATCGCCTCCGCCAATTCACTCGCTTGCGCCAGCTCGCCCTGATCGTAAGCCGAGCGCGCCTCCTGATAAAGTCGTCGGGCTAACTCCACGTACCGTTGGGCATTGCCCTTTAACCGCTCGGCGAAATACTCGCCTTGCCGAATGGCGAAGTAAGCCTGCTCCAAATCGCGGGCGGTCTCACGGCGATCCCGATCACCACGAGACGGCTGGCCCCGAATCGAACGGGCCTTGCGCAAGTGCCTGATCGCATCCAGTGCATCGTCGGCTGCGTCGCACAACTGGTCCGAGACATACTCCTGGCCGGCTTCGAGAGCCTTTTGAGCTTGCTGCAATAACGCTTCAGCCTCCTCGAGCAACCACCGCTGATCAGATGGCCCTGCCTGCTCTTTTAACCGCCGGACGGAACGCTCCATTCGTGTTAGTCGCTCGCGCAGCTCTTTTGAGCCTCCCCACAAGAACCAGGGGCCGCAACTTGCCAAAACTCCCGCGATGCCCACACACGCCACTTGCCAGCAGCGAGAAAACTTGCACCTCGGCACCCTCATTCCCACTCCATTTCGAAGCCGAGTTGCAACCGACGGGCAGCTTCGACTGAAACAGGTGTCCCTAACCATGGCGATCGGACATTGGTCACCACCCCGGTCACGTTCACCCGGTTGAATACATTGAACGCCTGCCCCACCAGCTGCAACTTAATTTCGCGTTCGCTTACCTGGACAACCCATTCCCGCGCGACACGCACGTCGCAACGTGCCTGTGCAGGCAAGCGCTGGGAGTTCCGAGCATGCCCAGCGGGACGCTCCAGTAGCAAGCCGTCCTGGTTTTCGTCCACCCCACTGCGCAAGCTATATGGACTACCCGAACGCGCGCTGAAAATCCAGCCCAACGTCCAGTTCTTGGCTGGGCGGATGACCCAGGCCATCCACAGCTGATGCGGGCGGTCCGAGGGAGAGGGCCCCCATTCACTGGCTAGCTGGCGACTGTCGGCAGGAAGCGCCAAAGGTCCATCCGTATCGTTCCAGCTACGACCCCGAGTGTACCGCCAGACTGTGTCCACACGCGGCGACAATTTACCCTGAACCAGCAACCTCCATTGCCAACTCCGGGAGCGGGCGCTGGATTGCACCTCGCGGATGATCCCAAAGGCGGGGAAAGGGCGGCTCCCAGTAACCGGATCCGGTGCGTTGAGATCGATGGCTCGGAATAGGCCCTCACCCCACTCGCGCCATCCGCTCCAGCTGAAGCTCAACCTCTTTCCCGGTTTAAAGTCCAGGCTCCAACCGGCGTGGCTCATGCGAGGATTGCGCAGTTCCCCATGTAGCCGAACCACGTTGACCGGCACATTCACGATCTCGCCCGCGCCGAACGGCTGATCAGGGAAAGCAGGCTGGAGAATCTGGATCTCGCGAAGCCGCACCCCATCGTTGAGCAACGAGGCAGGGTATACGTCGGAAGGCAAGGAGCGGTAAAACAGGCCTGCGCCGACGCGCAGCACCCAGCGGCCTGCACGGTCCAACCCCACGGCAAGGCCGAAGCGCGGCCCGAAGTTGTTCGCATCAGGAACGACACGCTGGCGGTCGTAGCGGAGGCCAGCGGCCACGAGGAGACGAGAATTCAACGAGAATTCATGCTGGACGAAGCCCGCTACACGCTGCTGGGTAAAGGCCAGAGATGCGGGGGCCAGGGTCCGCCGGTAAACGTAAGGCCTATTGCGCAAGTAATCCTCGAGCGAAGCAAAGTAGTAAACTCCTGCAATTTGGTCAGCCCGCCAAACCCGATTCCTGGTAGCCGAAGGCATCTGGAACCCTATGTGCAGCCGGCCACGTGGGCTCACGCGCGAGCCCAGCCAGTAGAGCCTCAGCTCCCACTCTCGGTCCGCATTATCCCGCTGGGCACCCCCTGTGACAAAGGCGTCGCTGACCACGATGCGGGTATCCGACGAACGGCTGAGCTCACGTTCGGTGTCCCGTTCCAAGCGTGCGTCCCAGCGTACAGTCCAGCTGGGGGACAACAACCGGTGGTGATAAAAGTGCAGCGAGACCTCGCGGTCGCTGACATCGAATGCCGCCGAGGGTAGCGTGAAATCTCCGATGCCTTGATTCCGCTCGCTGGATTGCTCCCAACCCAGAGTGATGCGGGTTAGCGACCGCGGCGAGTTCTGGTAATAGAGCCGGAGGTTCGCTTGCTGATCTCGTTCCGGCGCGATGGCCACCGCGCGGTATTCGCCCTCCGGCAGCAACGCTCGAATCGTGCGGTCCCTGTCCTCTGCCTGCCGCTCGTAGCTTGCAGAAAAGCTCCATGGCCGGGCCCACAGCGGCCCGGAAACCCAGGCGGATGCCAGTCCTCTCCGGTAGGGAGCCTTCACGGGGGCGAGGGCGTTGCGAGCGTCCAGAGCGGAATGGCGCCAAGCGAGTTCCACCCCCCCGCGAAAGCCCGGTTCGGGACGCTTCAACTCCACTTCGATGCGCCCCTCAACGGGCTCTTGATACGCCGCACTGTACGGGTTTTCCTCGATCCGGATCGAAGCAATCTCCTTGCGCACTGCGGCCAAGCGATCCACTTCGACGCCCTCAACAAAGACTTGTCCCCCACCGCCCACCAAATCTTGGACCACACTGAGAACCTTCGAGTCCAATGCCGGAAGGCTTTCTAGAATAGAGGCCTCCAGCTTGGTCCCCCCGGCGCGTTCCCAACTCAGGGGAACCTCTACAGCCGCCGTTTGCACCTCCACTCGCTGGTGGAGCAACGCTGGCTTGAGTTGGATTCTGAGGGGCTTGGTAGCTGCGGCGGGAGTCAATTTCAGCTCCCATTCTTGAAATCCAGCCGCACGGGCTCGTAAGCGACACTCCCCGAACGGCAGCCCAGAAAACTCAAAGGTCCCGTCTAGCTGGGAGCGCTGAATCCAGGTGCGCGGCCCACATTCCACAATGAGCTCGGCTTCGGGTACGACCGCGCCCGAAGAGTCCTCTACAGTGCCACGGATCGCCCAAGAGCGAGATGCGAAAGCCGGCAGCGGCAAGCTTGCCAGCAACAACCCGATCCACGCAGCACCTTTCATCCCTAGTCTGAACGTGCACGCCACCAGCCAAATCCATACGCTCATTGTTCTCCGTGGATTGGTGAATTCCCGGCATGCACCCCGTCCGGCCCCCGCACACCTTTCGGACGATAAGCGAACAGGACAAACGGCTCGGCCTTGTGCGAGGATGACTTCCAAACCTCCACTCAGGGAACACGCGTAAAAGCTATGCGTGCGACGGTCCACTCCATGCGTTTCGTGCTTATCTTGCTCGTGCTCGCAGCCCGGGCGTTGGCGCCTGCTAGGCCTGCGAGTTCCCCGGTGCGTCAACTTCGAGTAGCCGCAGATCACCGGCACCTGGAGTTCGTGGATGGACAGCCGTTCTTCTACCTGGGCGATACAGCCTGGGAACTCTTCCACCGCCTTAACCGGGAAGAAACGGATCGCTATTTGCGAAACCGGGCAGCCAAGGGTTTCACGGTCATCCAAGCGGTGGCCCTTTATGCGGCTGCCCTAAAAGAACCGAACGCTTATGGCCAGTTTCCGCTTATAGATGGCGACCCTGCCCGACCAAATCCCCGCTACTTTGAGCACGTCGATTGGGTCGTGGATCGAGCTGCTGAGCTTGGGCTCTTCATTGGGATGCTACCGACCTGGGGCAATCACTGGAAAACGGCGAGGATCTTCACCCCTCAGAAGGCTCGAGCCTACGGCGAGTTTTTGGGAAAGCGCTACCGTGGCAAGCCAGTGATCTGGATCCTGGGCGGGGATCAGAACGTGGACACTGCCGAGGAGCGCGCCATTATGGACGCCATGGCCGAAGGCTTGCGCAAGGGCGATGGGGGTGAACACCTCATCACGTATCACCCGCGCGGGCCAGGCTTGTCCTCGCTCGCCTTGCATGATGCGCCGTGGCTGGACTTCAACATGTTCCAGTCCTCTCACGCTTCGCACGACCACGACAACGGCCTGTTCGTGGAGCACGACTACGCCCTAACGCCCCCGAAACCTACTCTAGATGGCGAGCCACGCTATGAGCTGCTCATCGTGGGCTTTTATTTCCGTGACTTCAACCGCCTAGACCGGTTTGACGACTACGATGTACGGCAAGCCGCCTACTGGTCCTTGTTGGCTGGGGCGTGCGGACACACTTATGGGCACAACAGTGTCTGGCAGATGTGGGCTCCCGGAAGGGAACCGTTATTGGGCGCCAACGTCCCCTGGTGGGAAGCCTTAGATCATCCGGGAGCATTCCAGATGGGCATTCTGCGCCGCCTGTTCGAATCTCGGCCCTGGTGGCGCCTCGTGCCCGATCAGCAGATGATTTTGAACGGCCCACGGGACGGAGGTGCAAAAATCAGAGCGGCGCGCGATCGGGAGGGAACCTTCGCTTTCGTATACTCACCTCGCGGCGAACCGTTCACGATCAACGCGCGCGTTTTAAAACTTCGCAGGATGAAGGAAATCTGGTTTGATCCGCGCTATGGGGTGGCCTATGAGGTCCACACTACCGACACGCCGTCCATCCAAACCTACACCCCGCCGACCCGAGGACGGGGTTGTGACTGGGTTTTGATCCTGGAAGACGCAGAGGCCAACTATCGGGTGCCGTAGAAACCGAGTCTCACACGTTGCTAACCATCCCTGGCCGGGCGGCCGGGGGAACCGAACTCTTCAGCAAGACTTTCAACAGCAGCGGCCCGGCCAGGGTGGTCACGATCACCATCACGACCATCGCGGAAACGGTCGAAGCGTCAAAGATCGGCTGGTTGTCCACCATTAAGCGCGCGCCCATCCCAGTGAAGATGAGGCCGACCTCGCCCCGAGGCACCATCCCAGCACCCACTACCCAACGTTGGATCCCCCGTTGCACCACTCCCAGCGAGCACACCTGCTTGGCGAGAATGGCCACCAAAGTCACAGCCAGAGCAAAACCCAGCGACTCCGTGGAGACAAACGCGCGCAGGTCCACTCGCAGGCCCATCATCACGAAAAACACGGGCGTCAACAACCCTGCGATGGGATGGATCAGCTGCTCAATGGGCAGCTCACCACGCTCACGGTAAGCCTCGTAGTCGCTCGGCTCAAGGATTAAACCAGCGGCAAACGCCCCCACAATGGGCGCCAGGCCCAACTTGCCGGCCAGTGCCGCCAAGGAAAAGCAAAAGCTTAAAGCGATGACAATCCCCATCCCCGGCACGCGCATAAGCAAGCCGTAGCGCACCGCCCGCAGGTGGATGACCCGCCCCACAACAATGGCCCCCACTAAAAAGCCCGCGGCCTTAGCCAAGATAGAACCCACCGCAGCCGCCTCCAATCGGGCCGAACCTCCACTAGCGATGGCGCTGACCGTCCCCGATAACAAGGCAAGCAGCACGAGGCCCAACACGTCATCCACCACAGCAGCCCCCAGAATGATTCGCGCTTCCCGGCTCTCCAGCCAGTTCATTTCCTGGAGCACGCGTGCTGTGATGCCCACGCTAGTGGCAGCTAGGGTCGCCCCCACGAACAGGTGCACATACCATGGCTCTGTGGGAAAGAACCATTGGCTGACGAGCCAGCCAAGGCCCACCGGCGCCATCACCCCTAGCGTTGCCACGATGGCAGCACTCAAGCCCACCTCCAACAATTCGTGCAAGCGCGAATGCAACCCGACTTCGAACAGCAACAAAATCACGCCAATTTCCGCAACCACCTGTAGGGCTGCGTCGTCCTTCAGTCGCCCAAGAGTCTCCACACCGGCCAACGCAAGGCCACTCAAGAGCATCCCTACCAGCAGCTCACCGAGCACCGTAGGTTGCCGCAGGCGTTCAAACACGTCCGCACCGAGCTTAGCTGCGAGAAGGATCAACACAAACCCCAGTAAGCTCCCGTAAAACGCCGTATCCTCCACCGCTGCCACACACAGAGGTGGCCCCACCAACGCGACTAGGGCCCCAAGTCGAAACGCATTCACGCCCGCGCGAGAACCCGCGGTCCCTCGGTAGCCGCTCTCCATTGTTGTGCGCATCTTGCCTCGCTTTTTAGATGTGCAGCCATCGCTCGGCGCGCAACCGTCTGGGAACCACACTTTTTGTCGCCCAGCTTCGGTGCGCAGTTCTTACCCCAGGCCTTCACTGCCTTCGCGTGCGAGTCAACAATGCCTTGAGCACAGGGGGCGTCACGAGGGTAGTAATCATGACCATGATGACCATGGCTGATACGATGGAGTCGGAAAACACTGGCTGGCCATGAACCCTCATCTGCGCACCCATCGCCGTGAAGATCAACCCCACCTCTCCTCGCGGGATCATCCCCACGCCCACCAGCACGCGATCCACTCCCTTTTGCCAAACCCCGAGTGAGCAAGCTTGCTTGCCCACAATCGCAGCCAGCGTGATAGCGAGAGCGAAGCCGAGAATCTCCACCGCACTGAAGGCCCGCAAGTCCACCCGTAGGCCCATCATGACGAAGAAAACCGGCGTCAAGAGCGTGCTCATGGGCCGAACGAGCTTTTCTATGGGCAACTCCCCACGCTCTTGGTAGACCTCATAGTCACTGGGCTCCAAGACCAGGCCCGCGGCGAATGCCCCCACGATGGGAGCCAAGCCGATCTCCCCCGCCAGTGCGGCCAAAGTAAAGCAAAAACTGATCGCAATGACCACCGGGATGCCCGGCACGCGGAAATGTGTCCCCGCCCGAACAGCATTGATGTGCACGAGCCGGCCTAAGACGATCGCCGCGACTAGGAACAACACCGCCTTGATCACGATCATCAGGACCATGCCCCAATCCAGCTCAGAACCACGACCCGCAGCGATTGAGCTAACGATCCCGGAGATCACCGCGAGGATGATCAGCCCGAGCACATCGTCGACGACGGCAGCTCCCAGGATGATGCGTGCTTCTTTGGTGTCCAGCTTGCGGAGGTCCTGTAAGACCCGAGCCGTGATTCCCACACTGGTGGCGGCGAGGGTGCTGCCAGCAAACAGGTGCACGTACCAAGGCTGCTGAGGCAGGAATATGGACGACACAAGGTAGCCGAGCACTACTGGCGCCACCACCCCCAGCGTGGCCACAAGCGTGGCGGTCAACCCAACTTCGAGCATCTCGTGGAGCCGGGAGTGCAGACCCACTTCGAACAACAGTAGGATTACTCCCACTTCAGCCGCGGCATGCAGACCGGCGCTGTCACGCAGCGCGTAGAAGTACCCAACACCCCCCAACGCAAGCCCGCTCATCAACATCCCCACTAACAGTTCTCCGAGGACAGCAGGCTGCCGCACTCGCTCGAACAACTCGGCACCCAGCTTGGCAGCCAAAATAATCAACACCAGGCCCAACAGGTCACGATAAAAATCGGACCTTCCCTCAGGCGCAGTGCCGGCCTGTGCGAGGATAGGGAACAACAGCCCAACGATGATTCGGCGAACCAGCCACGCTTTTCTCACCACCACGCCTCTCGGCTCCTGAGGAGATTGTGAACGCTTCGAGCCTCTGACCCTCCCCAACTATTAGCACACGCTTTTCGGCGTGCGCGCCGCGGCTACTCTCCGGTATTGCGTGCGCTGGTGGACTCTTGCCTCAATCAGCCCCTATCGAGACGAGCTGGCAGGCTTCCAACCGTAAGCATTCAAAATGATGCGGAACACGTCCGTGTTGGATAGCACTCCTCGGACCTGGTCCGCTCCTGGCCCCTGAGCCGCGATGAGAACTTCTTCTGCAGTATGGGTATCATCTCGGCGGATGTTCGTCCACCGCACCGTCTCCACGTTCCGCGTGGGCTGCTTGCGTTCGGCTTCGGTCAACAGTGGTTCACCGATGCGACCGCTGTGAATGCGGAAATCGTACGAGTGGTCGGCAGTGAACACGATCAGTGTAGGCGTCCCTTTGAGCCGCTCGGCGGTCCGCCGAATCACCCTGTCGAATTCGACGGCACGCTCCAACCCCAAGACGATGTCATCCGTGTGCAGGTCGGACTCCACCATCAGGAAATAGCCCTTGCGATTCCGGGACAGTAGCTGAATCGCGCGATCCACAGCAGCGCCCAAGTCGAAATGTCCGTCCGGATAGAGGACCAGTATGCGCTGAGCATCCACAGGTACGTCCTCCAGTCGATGCGCTAGCACGTAACCTCGCTCCCGGAAAGCCTTCTCCGGTTCTGGAACGATCCCCCTGATAGCGTCTAAGAGCTTCGTTCCGCCCGCACCGATCAGCACGTCTGGGCCGTCTCCGGCTCTCGGCTGCAACAGTTGGGCGAAGATCTCTGCCTGTTTGCGGCGGTCGTTCACGTGGGCGTAGCAAGCCGCAGGTGTAGCCCCAGTGAGCACATCGTTGGTGATCACACCGGTGGATAAACCGCGCTCCTCCGCGTACTCGAGGATCGTCTTTAACTCCCGGCCATCCTGCTTACCACGTACGCCGTCCGGCCCCTGAGAGATCATGCCGTTGTGTGTCTTGACGCCAGTCATGATGGCCGTCATGCCGGCAGCCGAATCGGACACCCACTGAGAGGCCGTGGAAGTCTCCATCAAGCCGATGTAAGGCATGTTCTGCACGAAGAGCTTCCTAGGCGCCTGGTACCCGTAGATACTGGCCGCGTTCAAGGTCGGGATGCCTGCGGCATCGCCGAGAAAGAGAATGACATTCCGGGCCCCGCCCGCCCAGAGGCAAGCGGCGCTCAACAGCCACAGCAAACCACAGCAGACGGAACGCAACCACTCTCTTCGGTTCACGTGCCCACCTCCTGTTGCTCAGCTAATGGTTTTCCGCGAGGCCTCTGTTGCATTTGAATAGCCAAAGCAGGTTTTGCTCAACTTACACTCATCGGAGCCAACCAGATCGTACGGACTTCGTCCACGTGGCGTGCGTTTCCCGCCCAACCACTTCACCGTCGAACAGCCGCCTCGAGTTGGCGAACCCTTGCCTCTAATTGTTCCACTGTTTCCCGTAGCTGGACCAAACGCCCCACTTCCGCCAAGTCGCGCAGATACTGTTTCAAGGGCCGCGCCGGGATTCCCCATACGGTTTGGCCTCTGCGGATGATCTTCGAGGTCGGAATCCCACACTTTGAAGCCAGCACGGCACCGCGTTCGATGCGCACCTTGTCGCCGATCCCCACTTGGCCGCCAATCACTACATCGTCTTCGATCACCACCCCACCCGAGATGCCTGTCTGCGCCGCGATCACTACGTTGCGGCCAATCCGGACGTTGTGGCCCACGTGAACCATGTTGTCTAACTTGGTTCCATCACCAATGGCCGTTACTCCGAGGGCCGCCCGGTCGATACAACAGTTCGCGCCGATCTCTACGCGGTTACCCACTTCCACTCGTCCCACCTGCGGGAACTTCTCATATCCTTGGGCCGTTCGCACGTACCCGAAACCGTCTGCACCCAGCACAGCGCCGGAATGGATGATGACCTCGTCACCCAAGACCACCTCATCGTACAGCGTGACGCGATCCCAAAGGCGGCATCGCCTCCCGATGATCACGTTGTGACCGATAGCGCAATGCGCACCGATAACGGTGCCATCGCCGATCCGTGAACCACTGCGGATGACCGTATAAGGCCCCACTGAGATGTCGCAGCCTAATTCCACACCAGGCTCGATGAGTGCTGTGGGGTGGATGCCCGGGGGGACAGCACGAGGCTGGCGAAACCATTGGATGGCGCGGGCGAAGGCGGCGCGCGGGTCGGCCACGTGGATCACTGTGCGCCCAGCAGGTGCTGCCAGCTCCAGAGGAACGATCACGCACCCGGCCTGCGTGCGAGCCAGCTGCTCCGCAGCCCGGCTGCCGTATACAAACGTCAGGTGCGCCGGGCCGGCCCGCTCCACCTCAGCCACATCCTCCAACACCAGATCCGGATTCCCTTCCAAACGACCACCCAACCGCTCGGCGATTTCCGCTGCTCGTAGGCTGCCCACGCTACGCTTGTATCATACGTGGGAGATGCCGATCGACCCGTCCGCGATTGTCGCACCCACAGCGCGGGTGCATCCTGATGCGATCATCGGCCCCCGGACCGTCATCGGAGAGTTTTGCGTGATCGAGCAGGACGTGCGAATCGGAGCGGAGTGCCGGCTGGAACCCTACGTCATGGTAAGGCGGTGGACGACTCTGGGCGACCGGAATTTGATCTCTGCGGGAACCGTTCTGGGCACCGATCCCCTAGACAAGGCCTTCAAGGGCGAGCGTAGCTACCTGCGCATCGGCAACGGGAACATCATTCGGGAGCACTACACGATCTCGCGTGGAACAGAGCCGGAGTCGGAGACGGTTATCGGCGACAACAATTACATCATGACCTCGGGCCACATCGCCCACAATTGCAAAATCGGCAACAACAACGTGATTGCCAGCTGCGCGCTTCTAGCCGGCTATGTGGAGGTCGAAGACCAGGCATTCATTTCCGGGGGCGTGGTTGTCCATCAGTTCTCTAAGATCGGGCGCCTGGCGATGATCGGCGGCAACACGCGGGTGAATGCCGACGTTCCGCCATTCTTCCTCTACTGTGGGTTCAACGTGGAGCCCATAGGCCTTAATCTGGTTGGCTTAAAGCGGGCTGGCTTTTCCCCTGAGGAAATCCGGATTCTGAAGAAGGCGTACCGCATCCTTTACCACTCCGGCTTGAAGCTGGAAGAGGCGTTGCGGCGTATCGAGCAGGAGATCCCCAACGAGCACACGCTCCACCTGGTTCGCTTCATTCGTTCGAGCCGGCGGGGCATCTGCCGGCCCTCGCCAAAGCCTCTAGGAAGTGCCCCGCGTGACGCTGCGGCCGTAGACGTGTAACCTCCTGTGCCTGCTTGTCGTTCGACGACCGCTCGCGTAGTCGAAGGCGAAATGCAGGATCTTAGATGTCCAGGTTGCGTACGTCCAGAGCGTGCTCTTCGATGAACCGGCGACGGCTCTCCACGTCGTCGCCCATCAGCGTGGAGAAGATCTCGTCGCTCTCGACCACGTCGCGCAGCTCGACCCTCAGCAGCGTGCGAGTCTCGGCGTTCATGGTCGTCTCCCAAAGTTGCTCGGCGTTCATTTCGCCCAAGCCCTTATACCGTTGGATGGTCCAATCCCGGGTGCATTCGGTCCGCACGAAGTCCAGCAGCTGCCGCCAGTGCTCGATGCGATGTTCTTGATTCTTGCGCGTGACGATGAAAGGCGGCTGGTTGTAGGGCGCGATCTGGTGTGCGATGCGCCGCAGGCGGCGGAATTCGGGCAAGTCGATCAGCTCGATGTCGATGGTCCGCTGCGCGCCACTCGGATCGTAAAAGACCACTTTCCAAGCAGCTTGCTCCTCATCGAGCACGAGCTGTGGCTTGACGCCTAAGGTCTCAAGTGCTGCCGCCAAAGGCTCCAATCCCGCCGAGTCTCGGAAAGCCTCTGCCGAATCTAGTTGCAAATTAGGCCGCGCGACGACCTCCACCACTCCCTCATGCCGCAAGCGACGGTACACGCGCTGGAACATGTGGCGGTAGTCATCCAGTTGCAAGAGGAACTGCTCGAGCTCGGGCCCCTTGAGTTCGCGCCCGTCCGCATCGATCCGGAGCGTGAGCTCCTCGGTCGCGTGGCGTAAGATTTCTTGGGTCAGCTCCTTCTCATCCTTGATGTACTTTTCGTACTTGCCCCGCTTAATCCGGTAGAGTGGCGGCTGAGCCACGTAAATATGTCCCCGGGTGATGAGCTCCTGCATGTGCCGGAAGAAGAAGGTCAGCAGTAAGGTCCGGATGTGCGACCCGTCGACGTCCGCGTCGGTCATGATGATGATCTTGCCGTAGCGGAGCTTGGAGATGTCGAACTCGTCTTTACCGATGCCGGTACCGATGGCGGTGATGATGGCCCGGATCTCTTCGTGACTCAGCATCTTCTCGTACCGGGCCTTCTCCACGTTGAGGATCTTGCCCTTTAACGGCAGAATGGCTTGATAGCGGCGGTCTCGCCCTGCCTTAGCCGTCCCACCGGCCGACTCACCCTCCACCAAAAACAGCTCGCAACGAGCTGGATCACGCTCCTGGCAGTCAGCGAGTTTGCCGGGCAGACCCGCACTGTCCAAGGCGCCTTTCCGCCGAGTCAACTCCCGGGCTTTCCGGGCTGCCTCGCGAGCCCTTGCCGCCTCGAGCGCCTTGGTGACGATCCGCCGCATCACAGCAGGATTCTTATCGAAGTATTCTCCGAGCTTCTCGTTGACAAACTGGACGACCAGGCCATAAATGTCGCTATTCAGCTTGGTCTTGGTTTGCCCCTCGAACTGAGGCTGCGGCAGCTTAACGCTGATAACCGCAGTCAGCCCCTCGCGCACGTCGTCGCCAGTCAAGTTTTCCTTGCCGTTTTTGATCAGCCCGGCCTGCTGAGCGTAATAGTTGATCGTTCGGGTTAGTGCGCTGCGGAAGCCGCTTAGGTGAGTACCCCCGTCAACGGTATTGATGTTGTTAGCAAAACTGAACACGGTCTCGTTGTAGCGATCGGTGTACTGCAGGCCAACCTCGATGTGGAGCTGGCCGCCGTTGGGCAAGTCCTTGACGCCCTCGAAGTAAATGACCGGGTGCAGGACTTCTTTGCCGCGGTTCAGATGTTTGATGAACTCGGCGATGCCGCCGCTGTAGTGGAACTCCTGGACCCGTGGAGGATCCTCCCGCTCGTCGGTGAGCGTAATGTGCAAGCCCTTGTTCAGGAACGCGAGCTCGCGCAAGCGCTGGGCCAGGGTGTCGTAGTTGAACTCGATCGTGCTGAAGATGGTCGGGTCCGGGCGGAAGGTGATGCGCGTGCCCGTTTTCTTCAGAACTTTGCCCACCTTACGGATGGGGGCCTTGGGCACGCCGCGCTCGTACTCCTGGACCCACAGGCCACCGTCCCGCCAGACCTCCAGCTTTAGCCATTCCGATAGCGCGTTGACCACGCTGACACCGACCCCATGAAGCCCGCCAGAGACCTTGTAGGAGCTGGTATCGAACTTGCCCCCGGCGTGGAGCTTGGTCATGACCACCTCGGCGGCGGACACACCCTCCTCAGGGTGGATATCCACCGGGATGCCACGGCCGTTGTCGGTGACGGTGATCGAGTTGTCGATGTGGATCGTGACCTCAATCTTGTCGCAGTAGCCCGCCAAGGCCTCGTCGACCGAGTTGTCCACGACCTCGTAAACCAGGTGGTGTAGGCCCGACTCCCCAGTGGAGCCGATGTACATGGCAGGCCGGAGCCGCACGGCCTCCAGGCCCTCCAGCACCTTGATGCTGCTCGAGTCGTAGACCCCTTCCGGAACCTTGAGTTCTCCGTTAATCGCCATGTCCTCTGGCCTCTCCGGGACAATAGTGGCTTCAGATGCGCATGGGCATCACGATGTAGCGATACTCATAGCCGCCGGGCTGCGCCACCGGGCGCAACTCGCCCGCACTGCTCGCATCCTTGAGCAGGAAAGTCACCTCCTCCTCGGACACCGCCCGAAGGAACTCGGTCAGGTACTGAGCATTGAAGCCGACCTCCAGGCCTGAGCCCTCGTATTCCACTGGGAGGCTCTCCTCCGTCTCACCGGTGTCCGACAGGGACGAGTAGACCACCATCTCGCCCGGCCCGAACCGCAGCTTGACCGCCCGGGAGCGCTCGTCGGAAAACTGCGAGACGCGCTCTAAGCTAGCTCGGAACTCCTCCCTGCGCAGCACGGTACGGTGAGGCTGGGCAGTTGGCAGCACACGCTCGTAGTCGGGGAATGTTCCCACCAACCGCCGGGCAACCAGTAGCCGCCGCGCGGTGCGGAAAAAGACGTGCGTGTCGTCGGCGGCCAGTTCCACCTCTGCCTCCGAGCCAGCCTCGTGAAGCAACTTCGACAGCTCGGCCAGGGCCTTCTTCGGCACTAGGACCCGCTGAGGTGGGCCGTCGTACCCTTCCAGGCCGTGCTCGCAAAGCGCCAGGCGGTGACCGTCAGTTGAAACCATACCGATCCGCCCCGCCCGCAAGAAAAGGAGTGCCCCATTCAGCGTGAAACGGGATTCCTCAGCAGAGATGGCAAAGATTGTCCGGCTGACCATCCCGCTGAGCAGGCGGGCTGGTAAGCGGACCAGAGGGTCCGGCATGTCCGGTAGCTCGGGAAACTGGTCGGCAGGCAAGCCCGCCAGTCGGGTGCGAGAGCGCCCGCACACCATCTGGAGCCACGCATTCTCGGTGCCTTTCATCTGGATCGCGGCATCCGGTAACAACCGCACATAATCCAACAAGCGCCGGGCGGGAACGCTCAGAGCACCAGGCTGGCGTACGTCAGCTGGGCACTCGCAGCGGATACCCAACTCCAGGTCGGTCGCGGATAACACGACCCCTTGCGGCCGGGCCTCCAGCAGAACGTTAGCTAGGATGGGCATCGTGGTACGCTTTTCGACCACCCCTTGGGACAGCGCTAACTCGCGGACCAAATCTGAGCGGTTGACAGTGAACTCCATGCTCTGGGGGGCCTCCTTTGGTAATGCTGTAGTGCCGGTTTGGTACCAGATAAATGCCAGATGGCAGATACTCGTCTAGGCTGTGGATTTGTCAATTCTCCCCTAAATTGTACCAAAAACAGGCACTTGGCTGCTTCTAGCCCTTGCATGTTTGTGCGCTCGGCTGTGGTGCGGCGCCGCTCGAGACGCAGCTGCACAAGCCACCCGCAGGAAGAGAGCGAGGTTTGTGTGGAAAACATTGTAAGTCTAAGACAATGAGTCGATTAGCCTGTTGATCAACCTGTTGATTTCCGGATCACGCTCGCACAGCTTACCGATCTTCTCCACCGCATGGAGGACCGTCGTGTGGTGCTTGCCGCCGAAGTACCGCCCAATCTCCGGGTACGACATCGACGTTAACTTTTTGGCCAGGTACATGGCAACTTGGCGCGGGAAGGAAACTCGCCGCGCGTTGCACTTTTGCTTCAGCTCTTGGGGCTGCAGGGAGAACTCTTGGGCTACGGCGCGCGTGATCACGTCGATGGTCACCACTCGGCCGCCTTGGTGGCTGAGGTCTCGCAGGAGCTGGCGGGCCAAGTCTAGGGTGATAGGGCAGGAGAGGACCGAAGTGTAAGCCACCAGCCGGGTGAGGGCCGCTTCGAGCTCACGGACGTTGGACCGGGTATGGGTGGCGATGAATACGCGCACGTCCTCAGGCAGGTCAATCCCTTCCAGCTCCGCCTTCTTCTCCAGGATGGCGAGCTTGGTCTCGAGGTCCGGTGGTTGGATGTCCACTAGCAACCCCCACTCGAACCGCGACCGTAGGCGATCCACGATGCCTGGGGTAGCCGTGGGGGGCGCGTCGCTGGTGATGACGATCTGCTTCTGTTGCTCGTAGAGTTCATTGAAAGTGTGAAAGAACTCCTCCTGCGTACGCTCCTTGTTGGCTAAGACCTGAATGTCATCAACGAGCAATACATCCGCACGGCGATAGCACTCGTGGAACAGAGCCATCTGGTCGTTGCGTAAGCAGCGGATGAGCTGGTTGGTGAACCGCTCGGCTGTGGTGCAGACCAGCCGCAGGTTGGGCCAAGCCTCCCGGACAAAGTGCCCGATTGCGTGCAATAGGTGTGTCTTACCGAGCCCGGTAGCGCCATAAATGAACAGGGGGTTGTAGGCGCGGCCTGGGCGCTCGGCGACGGCCCGTGCCGCCGCGTGGGCGAACTGGTTGCTGGCGCCTACGACGAAAGTCTGGAAAGTGTAACGGGGGTTCAGGTCCACTTCCAGCGGCTCGACCGGCCGGTCCGGCCCGCTGGTCCAGGGTGAGGCCTGCCCGTTGGAGCCGTGACAGACGTAGACCACGTTGGTGTACGGGAGACGGAGCTGGCGGATGGTCTCGAGCACGAGTTCGCCATACTCGTCCTGGACCCATAACCGCGAGGTCTCGTCGGGTACTTTCACGTAGATCAGCTGGCCTTCGACGCGGTCCAACCTCGTACCCGCCAGCCAGTTGTCATAGGCTTCCGGGGCAAGCCTCAGTGCGAGCTCGCGCTTGATACGCTCCCAGACGTCCATAGGCGCACTCCCGCTTGCTGCTACGAGACGCTGCAGGCCCGCGGTGAAATTTCCACAACTCTTCCACAACTAGTGGAAAACTCCTCCCTCGCGCGGGCTGCTGCGCTGGGACCGCCGCGGTGGCGGACCAATCTTGCTGGCGGTTACCGAGTCTACCACAAGGGGCAAGTCGGGGTTGGGCTGTGGGTGAGCTGTGGAATGCGTTAGCGGCACGGGATTTCGAGGTCCGGGCTAGCGACTACTTGTGTAGTACTAACCGGCCCACTGATCTCGCCTGTAACTCCTTGGAAACCGGCCACTAGTCCACATAGACCCGGGACACCCGCGAACTGATACTACAGAGTACGTTATAAGAAATCGTCCCGGATGCCTTCGCAATCCAGTGGGCGTCTACCGACACCCTGCCCTCCCTCCCCAATAGGGTGACCGCGTCTCCAGGCCGGACCTCCGGCGCATGCGTCAGGTCCACAGCGGTCAGGTCCATCGAGACTGCTCCCAACACCGGCACGATCCGACCAGCCGCGATGACTCGGCCTCGGTTGGAAAGTCTGTGGGGGTATCCGTCGCCGTAACCCACGGTGAGGATGCCAAGCCGCGTGGGGCGGGTGGTCCAGTACATTGCGCCGTAGCCCACCGGGCTGCCGGCGGGTAGCTCCTTAACGTCCAGTACCGTGGCTTTCCATGTCAGTACAGGCTCGACCTTCAGCAGCGGGGCCGGTGCCGGACCACGCACCGGAGAGATGTAGCCATAGATCGCCTGGCCAGGGCGCACCATGTTGCCCCAGGTCTCCTTGCGCCCGTAGGCAATAGGCACCGTGGCCGCCAAGTGCTGGTATCGTGGCCGGAAACCTACGGCAGCGAGTTGCTCAGCCACAGCTTTGAAGCGGGCGAGCTGCTGCTCGGTTTGTGGTGTGTCGTAATGCGCTGCAGAGGCGAAGTGAGTCATCAACCCCTCAAAGTTCAGCGAGGGACAACGCTTTAAGGCTGCGATGATGGCTTCAGCTGGCTCCCGGATCCCCAGGCGGCCCATACCAGTATCCAGCTTCAGGTGGAACGAGAGCTGGCGGCCGTAGCGTTCGGCCATCCGCTCCCAAGCGGCCAAGTCCTCGAGTCGGTGGATGACCGGAGTCAGGTCGAACTCCAGCACGGCTTCCCGTTCAAAGGGCAAGAAATCGGCCATGACGAGGATCCGGGCGCGTATGCCAGCTTGTCGGAGCGCCACGCCCTCTTCCACGCTGCTCACTGCGAACCATCGAGCCCCGGCCTGCTCCAACGTCCGGCTCACTTCGACCGCGCCGTGTCGGTAAGCGTCTGCCTTGACCACGGGCATGACGGTCACTTGTGGGCCGACTAGGTCGCAGATCGCGCGATAGTTAGCCACCAAGCGGCTGCGAGAGATTTCCACCCAGGTTCGGTACCGGCATTCAGGCATGGTTGCTCGTCCTTGTGCGGCGCACCAGCTGATCGAACAGCTTTTCGTAGGCCTCGGTGATGGAGTCCCAATTGTAGCGTTGCCGGGCGCGTTCGATGGCGCGTTGGCGGAAACGGTCGGCTTCGGCCTCGCTATAGTGCAGCACTTCCTGGATCCTTTCACTGAGGTTGTAGGGGCGGAAAGGGATGCCGGCGCCGCCAGCTACCTCGCGGTTCTCTTCGGTTTCCAAGTATAAGATCAGGCACCCTCGGCCCATGGCTTCCACGAGTGCCGGGTGGGTACCACCGACCTCGGTGGCGTGGATATAGGCGTAGCAATGCGAGAGCAACTCATGATACCCGGTACCGTAAATGGCACCAGGGAACAGGATGCGCGGGTCCTGTGTGTCGCGAACCTTGCGGATGTAGCGCTGGGCGTAAGGTGCGTCTCCCACGAGCACGAGCCGCAGATCGGTTCGCACGCGCTCAAAGGCCTGGCGGACCAGCAATGCGTTGTTCTCTGGTTCCATTCGGCTCACGTAGAGGAAGTAACGCCGTCGTTCCAACCCTAGCTGTTGGAGAGCGCGTGTGGTCTCGAGGGGGCCGATGTGCGCCCCGTAAGGGATGTAGGTAGTCGGCTTGCCGAACCGCTCCAGGTAATACCGTTGGATCGTCAAGGCGTCGCTGATCACTGAATTCGGGCACCAGGTCGAGAGCCACTCAGAAATCCAATACCAGGCTTTGCCCAACAGGTTCCACTTGCGGCGCTTGCGTTCCACGCCGTCTACATTTAAGGCCACAGGTATGCCGACGATGCGCGGCAGAAGGGTGAAGACGGCTGTGGCCGCGTTGCAATAGAGCGCCACGTCGGGCCGGTGGCGTAACAAGTGCAGGCTGCTCAAGAAGGCGTGGACAGGAGTATCGAGGTACTTGTGCCGGATGGTCGGCAACTCGTATCGGCAGACGCCCCGATAAACCCGGTCCGGGAATGGCTGTCGGCAATATACCGCCACCTGGTGGCCTCGTTGAACCAGGCGGGTGGAAAGCTCTTCGGCGAAGGTTTCGAATCCCCCATAGCGTGCGGGGATCCCGCGAGTGCCGACGATCGCGATTCGCATTAGTTACGGCTGGCTCGCAAGCGTGCCTGCAAGCGCGCGGAGGGTTTGGGGGCTGGGTGGCTGACCGGTTTGTAGGAGAACCAGCTGGCAATGTAAGCGTCGCTGACCCGGCGCTTCTTCATGATCTCGCGCCGCTTGGCCCAGACGCGCTTCCAGTTTTTGACCAAATACCAGAAGGCCTTCAGAGAGGTGTGCTCCCACAGCAGGCAGCAGCCGATGACTAGGATGTCGCGCCCGGTGATCCAAAGCCAGTTCCGCCGGTAGAGGTCCAGGGTCATGTTCTTGATGCGCATCAAGAAGCGATTCTTGACCGAATGCATGTTGATGATGGGCGGCAGGGCCCGGCGGTTTCCTGGAAGCACTGTGCGGACATGGTAGGCACGGGCACGGGGTGTGTAGATGCAACGCCAGCCCATCAACTGTGCACGCCAGGCTACGTCGGCGTCTTCGCGGTACACGAAGAAATCAGGGTCGAAGAATTCGCCGTTGATACTGATGTCTTCGATCATTTCGCGCCGGTACAGCGCAGCGGCTGCCGAGGCACCGAAGACGTATTCGAAGTTCAGATAGTGCCCGTTGTCGATTTCCTGGCTGCCGCGGTCCAGGTGGCGAAGGCTCGGGGTGAAGTAAATGCCAGTGGAGTCGACCACAGGTCTTTCGGGGATCTCGAAATGGGGGGAGAGAGTCAGCAGCTTTCCGCAGACAGTGCCTACACGGCGGTCGATATGCCCTGCCTCGACCAACGCCGCGACGAAATTGGGTAGCAGCAACACATCCGGGTTCAGCGTCAGGATCCAGTCACCTTTGGCCAAGCGGATGGCTTGGTTCTGGGCGGCAGCGAACCCGATGTTTTCCTGGTTGTAGACGATCAGGCAGCGATCCTCGAACTGGCTGAGGATATCCACGGTGCCGTCGGTGGAGGCGTTATCGATCACGATGACTTCCAGTCGCGGGTATCGTTGCTCCAGCACCGACTCGAGGCACCGCTTGATGAACCGCCCGCTGTTGTAAGTGACGATGGTAACCGAGACGAGGTCCTCGTAGTCCATCCAGCTTCGTCCGCCTCTCAGAGATTGTGCCTGCTCGTGCGATTTACTCGTGTCCGCTCTTGATGGGGACGCCCTTCACAGCTCGGTTCCGCCCGTCGTAATAGGGACCGGCACGTTTGCCGGAAGACGTTGATGTATGCCTGGCAGCTGCCCACCTCCCGTCTCCCCGCCAGGGACCATACCGTACGTCCCGCCACCCCTATGAGGATGGCCAGGCTGATCGCCCAGGCGTGACCCGGACGAAAATGTTTCCATACGTATGTTAGCAAGCTAGCATACCACCAAACGATCTTGATCGCTGCGTCCAGCTGCTGGACCGAATGGCCGCCCCAGTGATAAGCCCAAACTTCAGGAACGTAGCGGATGGCTAGACCGGCCAGGGCCGCACGTCGTAAGAAGTCGACGTCCTCGAACCACAGTGGCCAGAAGCGCTCGTCCATCCCCCCCAAGGCTTCCCAGGCCGAGCGCTGGACCAAGAAGAAGGCCCCTGGGGGTTGCTCGACGTGCGCCGGCCGGCTCAAGTCAACGTCCAGGCACCGGTATGCCCGATTGACCGGATTCGATGGCCAGAGTCGGTTGATCCCTAGGACCTCGAAAACCAGGCTCCAGGCGGTGGGGAACCGACGCAGAGTGAACCCGCGCTGGGGCTCACGAGTGCGGGCGTCCACCAGCAAGCCTGTGGCTACAGCAGCTCCTTGGCGACAGGCTTCAACGAGCGGCGCCAGTGGCGTGGCAAGCTCCACATCCGGATTCAACAGTAGGATTAACGGCTCTGAACTCAAGGCCACACCTTGATTGGCCGCCGCAGCAAAGCCGCGGTTGGCGCTGTTGCACAGCAGTTGGACCGGGAATCGGGCCGCCACCTCTGCCGTGGAGTCCCGCGACGCATTGTCCACCACGATGACCGTATCGCAAAAGCGCACGGCTGCCTCCAGGCAGCGGCTCAGCCACCGTGCGGAGTTGTGCGTAACCACGACGGCGGCAATGCGACTCATGTCAGGGCAAAGTACAGACGCCAGTACAGGTCGAAGCCAGTGGCGCGCTGCAGCTTGTGGATCAGCTCCTCGCTTTCTCGCAGGACCTTTGCCAGCTGTTGCGGCTCAGCCCGTGGATGGCGCACGCTGGGAATCGCACGG
Organism: Acidobacteriota bacterium; assembly: GCA_030550335.1. Lineage (GTDB taxonomy): Bacteria > Acidobacteriota > Terriglobia > Bryobacterales > Bryobacteraceae > JAUQPO01. The sequence continues at coordinate 2,303 of JAUQPO010000008.1, read as the reverse complement.
ACGCCATCCAGTTTCCCACGCAGGTAAGCCCATAGTCGTCCGTGCCGCAAGGCAACCAATCCCCAGAGCAACTGGCCGACCAGGATCGGCCAGGCGTAACGCCAGAGTAGCGCGCGCGGGAAATGCTTGCCCACTATCAGCACCTGATTCCGTGCCAGCAGCCGCACCACTTCGGGATGCCAGCGACCGAAAGTGGAGCTGCCCACGTGGAACGCGATCGCTTCCGGTACGAACTCTCCCTGGCAACCAGCCAGAGCGCAGCGCAAACCGAACTCGACATCCTCCATATACGATCCGAAGCGCTCATCCAATAAGCCGACCCGCTCGAACAGGGTTTTCCGCAGAACCACAGCGGTCATAGGCGGAAAGAAAATCCGAATTTTCCCTTGCCAGCTTGGACCGTCCAAGCGGCCTTCTCCGCAACGCCAGGCGCAACCCGAGCGCGCTAGCGCGTCGTAGACACCGTCCAGTTCCTGAGGGTTGTGGCGTCGCAAGAGCTTGCCGGTTGCGAACCAGCAGGCGGGATCCCCGAGCGAGTCCAGAAGCTGTTCCAGCCAGCTCGGCTCCAGCTCGACATCGTTATTCAGCACGGCCAGGATACTGCCGCGGCTTTGCTGGATGCCGATGTTCACCGCAGCGGCAAAGCCACGATTTTGCCCTAGGCAGATTAACCGAGCCCCGGCCTCGCGCGCGACCACACTAGAGCGGTCGGTGGATCCGTTGTCGACCACGATGATTTCATCGGGCGGGCGAGACTGGGAGCGAAGGCTAGCCAGTGCCGACTCGAGTAACTCAGCGTGGTTCCAATTGGGGACGATGGCGGTGACTAGGCTCCTGGAGCCCATGAGCCGCTGGAACTCGGTTCCGAAACACCGAGCGAAGAGCTTTGGACGGACGCCGTAGTGCTCGGCATCAGCTCCCGAGTGCAGGAAGCCAGTGCGGGCTTACGTCGTCGGCTGAATCGCTTGCGAAACATGAAATACAGGTGGTAAAGTCCGTCCCGCCACGGCCGCAACTTGGACTCGCCCAAGCGCGAGCTGTAAAGGATGGAAATCTCGGCGAACCGGATCCGCGGGTTGCGGATCGCCTCGATTTTGATTTCTTCTGAGAACGCCATGCCGTCGTCTGTCAGGTCCATTTCGTTGAGGATTTCGCGCCGGAACACCCACATGCCCGATTGGGAGTCGCGCACCCAGCGCAGGAAAAGCAACGACATCACCAGAGACAGGACGACGTTGCCCACTTTGTGCTTGAAGCTCATCGCCTGGGGGTCGCGGACCGGGAATCGCGAGGCGTTCAGAAAATCGACCTTCAGGTGGAAGAAGGCTTCGAGCAGGTAGGATATGGCGTCCGGGGGATAGGAGTGATCCCCATCGAGCGTGACGATGATGTCGCCGCGCGCTACCTGGAACCCTTTTTTGTAACTGCGACCGTAGCCTCGCACTTCCTCTCGGATCACGTGCGCGCCAAACGACCGGGCAATTTCCGCTGTGCGGTCAGTCGAGCCGTTGTCGACTACGATGATCTGGTCGACGAAATCGGGCAACCGCCGAAGAACTTGCTCGATGCCCTGCTCTTCATTCAGGCATGGAATGATTACGGTGATGGTGTGCCCTTTGTACACTCCTAATGATCCCTCCGGCTCGTCCTTAGCGCGCTCGGAAGCGTCTATCTGGAAAGGTATCATGAAAGCGATGAAGCGAGCTATCGTGGCGTGTACTGCTGCGCTGCTGGCGACGATGAGCTTTGCCTCGCAGCCGGAGCTGGCCTCGGTACGCAAGGTGTACGTGCTGCCGATGGCTACGGGCCTGGACCAGTACGTGGCGCAGCAGCTGGTCGCCCAAGGCGTGCTCGAAGTGGTCACGGACCTGGCGCAGGCGGATGCAATTTTGAGCGACCAGGTCGGACCGCGGCTGGAGCGGCAGGTCTTGGTTTTGGAGCACCTAGCTGGCCGGAGGCGCAGACCCGAGGGCACTTCGGAGGCTCCGGCGACAGTGGAATCCGGCAGTGCCGGCCCGGGATTGCTGAGCCGGTTCGAGGACGACCTAGGTCCTCTCACCACCGGCTTCGGGCGAACCCGCGGCAATGTGTTCCTGGTGAGCCGCACAACGGGGACAGTCTTGTGGTCGACTTACCGGCGCCTGCACCGCACAACGCCGGATGCTTTACACAGCATGGCGCGCGAGATTGTAGGCCAGCTCAAGAAAGCTGTTCGGTCGACCAAGCGATGATCAACCGCGCAGCGACGCAAGGCGGGTGACTACTGCCGGTCACACACCGCTTCGCTGACTTGCCTGAGGGCC
>JAUQPO010000217.1 GCA_030550335.1 Acidobacteriota bacterium | reverse complement strand
CGCTGACTTCCATCTTGAACTCTTGCACCGCGTCCAGGTTCGGCCGTGCCTGCGCTGCAGCGCCGCGTGGGTTGCGGTTGTCGAAGCCGTCCACATAGAAGTTCGTGTTCGTAGCGCGGGCGCCATGGATGTTCATGGCAGAGCCTTGGCCGCCTTGGGCCTTGGGGAAGACACCGGGCACCAGAAAAGCCAGATCGGTAAAGTCCCGGCCTTCCAACGGCAACTCCTGGATTTCTTGGTGCACGATCACATCGCCTACGATCGCGCCTCGCTCTGTCTCGATCGTAGGGACACTCGTGGTAACCGTTACCGACTCGGTCACCGCTCCAATTTGCAGCTCCACATCGTGTCGCAGCACCTGGCCGACTTGTAAGATCAACTCTGGAAAGCGATAGGTCTTAAATCCCTCGACTTGGACGACCAGCTCGTAGCGGCCCGGATCGAGATTGGGTACCGTATAATAACCCTCCTGATTGGATTCCACGGTGCGAGTGATACCGGTATCGAGGTTGCGTACAGTGATCTTTGCTCCGGGAACGACCGCCTGAGCGCTGTCCGTTACGATGCCCGTGATGGAAGCCCAGTTCACCTGGCCTAGAGCAGGAGCGCCGAGGCCGGTCAGAAACCACAACAGTACGGAAGTGAAGGGAGACCGGAAGCAAGGCCCCCCGCGTCGTCCGGTGTACATCGCGCCCTCCGGTGGCGGCCTAATTATATGCCTGATGGCTCATGGAGTCAATTGGATTCAGACCGGCTTTGGAGGACCGCCCCCACCTTTTCAACCCGTCCAACCCACTTCGGCGATAGTCAACCCACGAGAACTCTGTTATTAGAAGCTTCCCTAATAAATCCCGTCAGTTGCTTGAAGCCAGGTTGAGCGCTCAACTCCCTCAGTAAACCCGCCGCCTTCCGGACATAGGCGACCCGTTCCGTGTCCGGTTTGTTCGGTGGAGTTTGTTGACTACTCAGCCGGTGGGAGATCTAGGTGGCCCCTCCCCCAAACCACCTGAGCCACGAGAAAGGGAGTTGGGCACAAGTTCTTTTGGAACTCAAGGTTGACGCCCACATCAGAGCCAAAGACGATTCGCGGCCAGATGCATCACTCACCGCCGACCCGTCCATGCTGGGGTATCCAGCCGATCTGCTACGGTCCTACGCGAGAGCCGGACCCGCCAGGCCCGCATTATGATGAACAATTAGGAGGTTCTGCTGACCATGCGGCTGTACAGGAGTTTGACGATTGTCGTGCTGTTGACCCTCGCGTTACTGCCGTGCATGTGGGCGCTCCAAGCAGAGAAGGAACAGGAAGCTCAGACCGCGCCCGGTGGAGTACTGGCTCCCCCCGAGACACTATCGGGCACAATCCTTATGGTAGAAGAGGCCCGAAACCTGCTGATCGTCCAAAGTGCGCGTGGGGTCCCGTACAACTTTGTGGTCACACGGGCGACGCGGATTACCGCCGACGGCCAGCGGCTGAAGCTCTCGGATTTGGCGGCGCGGAAGGGTAGTCAGGTTACCGTGCGGTTCGTCCCTACGCGGCGGGGAAACATCGCGCGCACGGTTGAAGTGAGCGGCTAAGCGGGAGTTGGGTTCGAACCAAACCACTAACCCACGGCCGGAGTAGCGGCGCAAGCAGCTGGGAAAGGGGGGAGCGGGATGGTCGTGCCCTCGCACAAGAGCTCCCATAGCTGAGGACCAGCAGCGGGCACTTAACTGCTCCCCATTACCCTTTGACATAAGGCCAGTTTCCCTGTTGCCGCGCCACCGTGAGGTAGACCATAGCGCCCACGGCCAGGGTCAACAAGCCGAACCCGATGAATTTCCAACCCAGCGAGAAGAACACGTAGAGGTAGCCCAACAAAGACACGAGAGCTGGCAATGGATACAACGGCACCCGATAGGGTCGCGCTACGTCGGGGCGCCGCCGCAGTAACACCAACGCAATCACCTGCGCGTTGAATTGGATCAGAATGCGCGCAGCCATCAATGCCAGGATTACCTCCTGCAATGTAAAGAAGCTAGCCAAGATCGCGCCGAAACCCACCAGCAGCAAGGAGCGGTGGGGGAACTCTTTCGTAGGGTGGAGTGCACCGAACCACCGGAGGAACACACCATCCAAAGCGGCCGCATAAGGCACACGGGAGTAGCCCAGTAGCAATGCAAAGATCGAAGCAAAAGCCGTAGCCACGATCAGTCCACCTAAAACCTTCCCTGCCCACGGGCCGTAAACCCGCTCCATGAAAAGGGCTCCGACGAACTCCGACCTCATGGCCTCTTGCCAGGGGACCACGCCGATGAAGCTCAGCGAAAGCGCCACGTCAATGACGGTCACGCCCAGAATCGAGTAGACGACGGCCCGGGGAATCGTACGCCCAGGGTCCTTGACTTCCCCGCCCAGGTAGCACACCTGGTAATAGCCAAGGAAAAGGTACAGTACGTTGGCCGTGCCCTGGCCTAGCCCCGCCAGGAAATCGCGGTCGAACCGGAACGCATTCGGAGGCACATCAAAAGCCAGTTTCGGATCGAAAGTCAGGATCCCTGTCACGATGACCCAGCCTGTAGTCACGAGCATGGTGATCCAAAGGCCGAGCATGATCTTGGCGACGTCGGTGATCTTGCGGTAGAGGGTAAAGATGAGGAAGGCTCCAACGCTTGCGGCAATGAATTTGGTTTGCCAGGGGGTTAATTCCGGGAAGAACACCTTCAAGTACTGAACGAGGCCAATGTTGCCGCTGGCGATCTCCAGTGGTCCCGCAAACAGCAGTTGCCAGATGAACAGGAAGGCCATGAGTCGCCCCCAAGTTCGGGGTCCGAATCCTTCGCGAAGGAACACGTACGTACCACCGGCCGCGGGCAACGCAGCGCCCAATTCCGCCACCACGAGGCCGTCGCAGAGAGCAATCAACACACCGACGAGCCAGGCCAGGTAGGAGTGCGGGCCCCCCAGCGTCGCCAGAATCAACGGGACGGCAATGAAGGGGCCAATCCCCACCATGTTGGACATGTTGATGCTGGTCGCGTTCAATACACCGAGCTGGCGCTTCAGTTGAGGACCGTTAGCTGAGCTCATCTCTTCTGGAGAACCGTATCACAAGTGAAGCCTCGCTAAGAAGGACTCCAAGAGGCAAGGGAAAAATGTTGCGGGCGGCACGGTTGATCGCGCCGCCCGCCGAGGAGGTGCTCACTCGTGCAGGATTGAACCTTGTCAGTGAGTGCCGGCCAGATCCGACTCACGGATCTTCATCGTCCACTCCTCGGTCCAGTCCTCCTCACCGAAAGCACCGACAAAACGAGCTGATTGATCGAAGAAGCCGTCGTCTGGCGGCTGAGTCCACAGTGCCGCCGTGAGCGGCGACCCCAAAGCTGGTCGCAGGTCCCAGTCGCTCAACTGGAGTGAGCGAAACCAAGGGTTACCTAGGCGGACGCGTTCAGCTCGTCCCGTCTGCCCGGCAACCCACTGGCGGACCAGAGGATCCGAAAGCTGAGCTTCCCAACTGTTGCCTGCTCCCGAACCCGCATTGCAAGACCACAGCAAAAGGCCGTCCACTCGTAAATCCCCGCTTTGAACGTGCTGCCGCGTAGGCTCGTCACGGACATCGATCGCAGGCCCGTAAAAGTTCATCATCACCAGATTGTTCCAGGCCCCCTTGACCCCACGGCGCCAACGAGCCCCATTGCAGGAGCCATTGCAGGCTCCTGGGAAACCGACGAACGTGGCGTTGAACACCGTCGGGTTGGTAAATGGCTGAGCAGTGAAGTTGGCTTCGTTGTTATCTGCCTCGATCCCGTGATCCCCTCCGCTGGAGTCGTCGTACTGTACGCTGACAAAGTACTGAATCTTGCCCGTATAGCCTAGTTGCATATCGAGTGCATCGTCATCCGGCGCCGTAGCCACCAGATACCGCGCGTTCATTGTACCGCCGAACCACTCGAATGCATCATCAGCGGCATAGTGAGCCTGCAGGTACTCAGCAACCGTACGCGAACCACAGCCCGCCCAGCCGAAGGCGTTAATCTCCTTATCCTTTGTCAGCTCCGCGCCAGCGAACTCCACACGCACGTACCGCAGCACGCCACAATCCCAGTCGGGGTCGTCGCCGCCGTAACGACTGTCCTCGCCCGCTGGTAGGCCTTCGATCGTGCCTTCCCCTCCGGCTTCATTCGTGGGTGCGTAACCTGCTATGGCTATTCCTCCCCAGTCCCCCGGCCGCCGCTGACCGAAAGGCAGCGCACTGGTAAAGACGATCGGACGACTCCGGGTGCCTGAGGCCACCAAGCGCGCGCCACGAGTAATGACCAGCGCGGACGGCGGTTGCGAACCCGGCTGGCCAATGATGAACGTGCCAGGCTCGATCGTCAACGTCGCACGGCGGACGAAAACCGTACCACGAAGGCGGTAAGCCTTCCGGTTGGTGAGCGTGCGGTCCGACTCGATCGCTCCGCTCAATTCCTCGAATCCTTCCACGACGCCGATCTTAAAGACCGCACGCTTTAGCACGCGTAGCCCCGTCCAATCTCGCAGCTCGACCGCAAACGTGTGCATGCCGTATTCAGCCGGCAAAACCCCTGCTTGGGCAGGAAAGAGCCCACCCGGCCCGATGAGGATTTGCTTTTCGACGTCCGGCACGCGAACGATCATGAAGCCTTCCTCTGGGCGCCGGCCAAAAATGTCCGTGAGTTCTGGGGTCAAGTGGGGTAGAAACAGCTTGGTACCGGTCTGGTTGTTCTGCCGGTACGCGACGATGGTAACTGGATAGAGAGCTGAGTTTGCCTTGACGGTCCAGCGCAGCACGACCTGCTCGCCTGGTGTGTACACGTACTTATCTGTCCAGACCCACATGGAGGCCGGAATGTCATAGGCGAGCCCGGAGGCCGCCCATTGCTGGACCTCGGCGTGACTCATTTTCACTAGAGCTTGCTCGACGCGGGCCGACGCAGGTATGTACCACGCTGCTACGAGAGCTAGCGCTGAGCTCACTCGCCCCGCCCTATCGATCGCGCGACGCAGAAAACGCGCCCCTTTGCCTCGATCCATGGTCACCTCCAAAACTTGATCCGCCAGTGCGATCGGTATGTTTAGAACACGCTGAAACTGAAGCCCAGTTTGAACGTACGGCCCAGGCGGAACTGCTGGTGGAGCAGCCCTCCTTGAGTCCAGCGAAATTGGTGATCGGTCAAGTTCTCACCCACGAATCGCAGCGTCCAGCTTCCCGTCTCAGAAAGCGTCAAGTCATAAACCAAGTCCAGGAACACGTCCGGTTCCTGATAGATGTCCTCCAGTCCAAAAGTGCCGATGGCCGCAAGCCGTCGGGAGACGGCGTTGAGCAGTACCCTGCAACTGCTTCTCCAATCGGGCCGACTCCAATCCACGACGCTGTTGAACACGTAACGCGACTGGCCCATCAAGGGCCGGACGAGGTTCGTTACCGTATACCGCTGCTCGTCAGGCACCCGTACTCGGGAGTCGATCACAGCGAAGTTGGTCACTACGGCCAGCTGTCCCATGTAGTGAGGCAGCGACTGGAACCGCCGCCGCAACTCCACTTCAAACCCACGGTTCCGTGCCCAGCGAGCATTCGCGTACGTCCGGCGAAGTGTGATGCCAGGTTCGAACATCAACTCGATCGGATCCACGAACTCCTTCCAGAAGCCGCTCACCGCCACAACCTGATCACCACCCGGAAACCATTCCCAGCTTGCGTCGACGTTCCGAATCGCGGCTCGTTTCAGCTTGGGATTCCCCACGGTGGCCCAACCACCGACGACGTCGGTGAAGTCGAATGGCGAAAGCTCGCGAAAGTCCGGCCGGGAAACCGTCCTGCTGTAAGCGAGTCGGAAGTTTTGCTTTTTGGTTAGATTCCAAACCAGGCTGATAGCGGGCAAGGCATCGCGGTTTCTCAAGCGTGCTACCACTGGAACGGCCAGCGGGTTGTACGGATCTTCCGTAATGACCTTCTGGTCAGCATCTTCGACGCGGACCCCTGCAACCAAACGCCACCTGCCCCCGAGATTCACGTCGGCCATGGCGTAGGCGCTCGCGATGTGCAACTCCGCCCCATAAGCGTCAGTGGCGCGCGTGATCTCCCGGAGTTCGAAGCCGGTCGGGTGAATATTCGCTGGGGCTAGGAGCTTATTGGCTGGCAGGGTCAGGTCCAAGTTTCGTGCAG
>JAUQPO010000216.1 GCA_030550335.1 Acidobacteriota bacterium | reverse complement strand
CGGGCCTTCAGCGACGGCTAGAGCTATCACCTGAGGAGATCCGTTCCGGCCGGTTAACGTATGTGCCGTCGGGGGACCAAGTGGAAGTTCGCCTAACCCTGCGAGCTCCGGATGGATCGGTTGTCACTGAATCAACCCGCTTCGTAGGGAGGGTGCTTCCTGTTGGTGCCAGTCCGGATGAATCCGTAGGGCCCGTGGGCGGGACCAAGCCCGCGATGAACCAAGAGTTGGAACAAGAGGCAGCACGTTTGCGGGATCAGCTGCGCAAAGCAGTAGCTCGCACGGACGCCTTACGGCAGGAAGTCGAGCAACTCCGGCGCCAGCAAGCGCGGCAACGGTAGAGTCCCACCCGGTGGCCCGCCGAAGTCAGCCGGCCTACGTACCGGGTGCCATCCTCAAGGAGAGTACTCAGGCAGTCTTGCACTGCTGCTCGGGCAAAAGTCTACGAGCGATGGCGAACTTGACGAGCCCAGCCACGTCGTGAATGCCGAGTTTACGCATCAGGCTAGCGCGGTAGGTGTCCACTGTTTTCGGGCTCAACTCTAGCCGAGCAGCGATTTCCTTAGCGCGTATGCCCTCGACCAACATCATGAAGACCTGGTACTCGCGCGGACTCAGGCTTTCCAACGGATCCTCCACTGGGCTCTTGCGAGCCGGAGCAAAGATCGAGCTCAGGTCTAAGAGAGGCGATAAGTAAACGCCCCCCTTTCGGACCTGGTCTAGGGCATCAAGCAGGTGCTGGCCTGGGCCGGTCTTGAGCACATAGGCTGTGGCTCCGGCCCGCAGCGCTTCTAAAACCGACTTGCGGTCTTGACGGACACTGAGCAACACGCATTGGGGCGGAGGGTCAAGCTGGCGTACCCGACGGATCAGTTCGAGGGCATGCAAACCTGGCAACTCATGGTCAAGTAACAACGCTTCTGGGCGATGTTCCAGCACCGCTCGGAAAGCCTGGAGCCCGTCGGCACACCGTGCGACGACCAAGTACGAACCAGCCGACTCGCACAGGGCCGCGAAAGCATCCCGCAACAGACCTAGTTCCTCTGCGATGACTACACGGCAAACTCGAGGCTCAGCATTTGTCAGCTCCGGATTCTGTACGCCGCTCACCTTCAGCATGCGTAGGCCTCTTGTTTGGCTCCTACTGCGGTTAGTGGCTTCCGGAGCGCAGGTGTCTCAGCGGGCACCGAAATTCAGCCCTCAGCGCGTATAGAAGCTACGCACCGCCTCCGCCTCGTCTTCGTAAACCTCGAAGACCGTGCAGAGCTTGGTGATTTGCAGGATGTCTCGGATCCGCCGCCCTAAGTGCAAGAGCTTCAACTCACCTCCCTGCGACCGCAATGTAGTATACGCCGAGACCAACTCGCCGAGGCCGGAACTATCCAGGTAACTCACTTGCGCCAGGTTGAGCAGAAGCTTCCGCTCGCCCTGCGCGACGAGAACCCGTATAGCTTCGCGAAATTTGCTTGCTTCTTCTCCCAACGTGATCCGCCCTGTCAGATCAACCACCGCCACATCGCCCACCTTACGGCAGCTGAGCTCGAGACTCATGCTCCTCACCCCTCGCGTTCGGCTTCCTCCGAGCGTGGTGGGGATGGTTCCCGCACGCGTTTGACTAGGACCACCTCAGTGCCTTGGGGCACCAGCCGTCGCACAGTAAATTCATCAGTGAACGCACGGATCAGCAGTAAGCCACGGCCCGACTGGCTCAGTAGGTTTTCAGACGCCAGCGGATCGGGTACCTGGCTCGGATCGAACCCTTCACCCTCGTCCGCCACGCGCACTACCAGCTCCCCCGGGCGCATTCTGACTGTCAGACGCACCTTTTTGTTGCGGTTGTAGCGGTTGCCATGAACCACCGCGTTGATGACCGACTCGCGAACCGCCATACCGATCTCGTATTGCTGGTCATCGTCCAGACCTGCTTCGGCTGCTGCACGGACAGCAATCTGCTCAGCCAAGTCTACACTTTCGAGCGTCGACTCCAGCTCGAAGACGCTCTCCGCAGCATCGGTTTGGTCGCGAGGAGTCATCTCTCGGCTTGGCTGGCTAGAACCGGTCAAATCGCCACCTTAAGCCACCACCGTGGACCCAGTCAAATAGAAGCGTAGGCCCGTGGCTTGCCCGCCAGGGTCCCGTTGGCCCGGGAGCCCTCGCGGTAACTCATCACCGCAACCTAGAATAGTGCTTCATGATCCGATGGGAGTTACTTGCCGATAGCCTGGGCATCCCGGTGGAGGAGCCCGATCGGTCGGAGCTATGCCGCACCATCCACGCTCTAGTAGCCCGGCTAGAAAAAGCCGTTCGAGAGCTACCCTCCACAGCACCCCCTCGGTTCGTACCCTCAGTCGGCACTTACGAGGACCGTCAAACGCTATGACGTTGGTCGAAGCCTCGCAACTGGTTCGCAACCGCAAGATCTCGAGCGTGGAGCTGGTTCAGCAGTGCCTGAGCCGACTTGATCAGACCGAGCCCAAGCTTAAGGCGTTCATCACCGTCACGGGGGAGCAGGCGCTCGAGCAGGCCCGCATGCGAGACGAAGAGTTGGCCCGGGGACAGTGGCGCGGACCTCTGCACGGGGTTCCCATCGCAGTCAAGGATGTGTTCTGGGCTTGTGGCACGCCGACAACAGGCGGTTCGCCATTGTTCGCCGACTATGTCCCGGAAGAGAACGCTGCGGCTGTGGAAGCCTTGCTGCGGGCTGGGGCCGTGCTGTTAGGCAAGACGAACTTGCACGAGCTAGCCTATGGCATCACTTCTTCGAACCCCCACTTCGGAACTGTGCGCAACCCTTGGGACCTGGAGCGCATCCCGGGGGGATCCAGTGGGGGTTCGGCAGCCGCCGTGGCTGCCCACATGGTGTTTGCCGCTTTGGGCTCCGATACCGGGGGATCGATCCGGATCCCAGCTGCGTTTTGCGGAATCGTGGGCTTGAAGCCGACCTTTGGCTGGGTGAGCCGCTATGGAATGTTGCCGCTTGGTTTCACGCTCGACCACGTCGGGCCACTGACCCGGTCGACCCGCGATGCCGCACTGATCATGGAGTGCCTCGTAGGCTGGGATCCCCGAGATCCGTTTTCCAGTCCTGAAGCTCGGTTCAGGGAGCCGGTCGATGGACCGATCACGTTCCGGCAACTGCGGCTGGGCATACCGACGAACTTTTTCTGGGATCGCGTCGAACCAGCGGTGCTTCAGGCCGTACATTCGGCCATCACCCAAGCCAGTCAAGCGGGAGCGACGCTTGTCGAGCTCGAGGCGCCAGCTGCGGACGTACTGGTCGATGTGGGCCGTGTCATCCTGCTGGCAGAAGCCACCAGCGTGTTCGAGCAACGTCTTTCCGAACGCGAAAAATTTGGCCGGGACGTTTGGTTGCTGCTCCAGCAGGGGCGATTGATCCCGGCAACTACGTACCTGCAGGCGCAACGCCTGCGAGGACAATTGATCGAACGCTGGAAAAGCCTCTGGCGCGAAGTGGACTGCCTGATCACTCCATCCACGCCTATCCTGCCCGCAAGGATCGGGGACCACTCAATCCGCTGGCACGACGGCACGGTCGAGGATCTCCGACAAGCAGCCACCCGGTTCGTACGTCCATTCAACGTGCTGGGTCTGCCTGCCGTTTCGATTCCCTGCGGCTTCAGCCCAGAAGGATTGCCTGTCGGTTTACAACTGGTGGGCCCATGGGGTGCAGACGGGAGACTCCTAGCGATTGCCGGCCTGTTCGAAGAGGCCCTCGGACTCAGCGATTTGCAACCTCCCGCACTCTGAACGATGTGGCTTCGTCAAGCCCAGCGCGAACGCGTCCGATCAACTGCACAGGATGCTGTGCTGGCATCAGAAAACGCCTGCTGGGACAAGCGGCGCTCCCGTCGATCCAGGAACCGAAGCGAGCGGCTCGCTGACTAAATTCCCGGGGCCGCGAGCTCGAAATGGTTTTGGTGTCCTACCGCGGCCGCTCGATTGGCTAACGATTGCATTGCTCGCGTGGTTGTTCGCGAGCCCACGCTTGGGATGGGAGTCGTTGCTCGTCGATGGTGACACCGGCTGGCACATACGGGCCGGCCAATGGATCCTCGAACACCGCCAAGTCCCTACCCGAGATTTGTTTTCGTTTTCAAAGCCCAATGAGCCTTGGTTGGCCTGGGAGTGGCTGTCGGAAGTGATATTCGCTGGCCTGCATCAGACGCTGGGCTTGAAAGGCGTGGTGTGGATTTCAGGCGTAACGATCGTCGGCACGTTTGTCCTGGTGGCAGCTCGCGCGGCAAGGCTCGGCGCCACAGGCCTGGTGAACCTGTTTGTGGTCCTATTCGGGGTAGGTGCAAGCACCATACACCAGCTGGCCAGGCCACACGTGTTCTCGTGGTTCCTGTTGGCCTACTCACTCTGGCTCATCGAACAGGACCTGCTCCAGCCGACGCGTCGAATCTGGCTTTTGGTACCGCTTGCGGCCACCTGGGTAAACCTGCACGGCGGAGTGTTTGGACTACTTGCCTGCTTGGGTTGCCTAAGTCTGGGTGCGGCAGTGGAAGCGCTGACGACCGGCCAAATCCAAGCGAAGCGATGGTGCACACGCTACGGAGTCTTGTGCGTAGCAGCGTCCGCGGCGACACTTTTGAATCCCTACGGCTGGCGTTTGCACATCCACGTACTGGACTACCTGCGCGCGGGCTGGATCCGCCGGTCGATACAGGAGTTCCAGCCGCTTGGTTTCAGTGCCGAGAGCCATTTCCATTTCGAACTCCTACTAATTGCCGGCTTGTTGTTCACGCTGCCACTGGCCAGTCGGCGAGGCTGGGCGGTGGCGGCACTGGTCCTCTTCTGGGCTCACTGGGCTTTGGTGTCTGCACGGCATGTCCCGCTGTATGCCATCGTGGCGTGTCCTTGGATCGCTACTGAGCTGACACACTCGATCCGACAGCTAGCTTCAGGCTTTCGAACCAGCTGTTGGCTCCGCGCTCTCGTCGGCTTCTCCGACGATCTGGCTCGAGGTCTGCGCGGAGCGACCCTGTGGACCCTATTGGCTTTTGGCGTCGTGGTAGTTTGGCCCGGCTTGCGCTGGCCCAATGACTTCCCCGCCTGGAAGTTTCCGGTAGCCATGGCCGCCCGTTGGGGCGAGCTGCTCTCCACCAGTCGGGTGCTCTGCCCGGACGAGTGGGCCGACTACTTGATCTACCGGCACTACCCGCGCCAACGAGTTTTCCTCGACGGGCGCTCGGATTTTTATGGCCGCGAGCTCGTCGAGGCCTACCTGAGTCTGGCCTCGGGCAAGCGAAACTGGGCGGAGCTGGTCGCCCGGCACCGGTTCGACGTGGTTTGGGTACCTCCCGATTGGGCGATCGCCTCTCTGCTGCTTCGCGAGCCCCACTGGCAGGTGGTCGAGCAAGACGCTCAAGCGGTTTTGTTGGCCCGCCGGAACACAACTCACTGACCCGCCTAATGGATCAGCCAGATTCTGCCGAAACGAAGAGAGGGTGCGGACCGGGGCCCCGCGCGGAAGTTTCGGTCTGCTGGCGACCGGGGCCACGCCAACCCGGCGCGCGCTGGCAACGGGGTAGCTGAAGGCGGGCGAAGGTCCGGGACTCGGCGAAGGAGGCGGTATGGACGTACCACTAGCGTTGGCAGCCACGTTGGGTGGCCTGGCAAGCTGGTGGGACCTGCGCACGGGACAAATCCCGAACTGGCTGGCTCTGCTGGCTGGCGCTACCGGTCTGGCTTGGGCAGGTTGGGAGGCTGGGTGGAAAGGGCTAGGGGACGCCGTCATCGGGGCAGCGGTTGGGTTTTTCGCTCTTGTTGGTCTGTACTTGTTGGGCGGCCTGGGTGGTGGGGACGTGAAGCTGATGGCGGGGCTCGGTTCGCTAGCGGGCAAAGGCCATATTGGGGAAGCCCTGTTTTGGATGGCTCTGACCGGCGGGGTTTGGGCGGCAGCCGCATTGCTATGGGGCCGGTTCAAAGGGCACCGTCCAGCTCCCCGAACCATTCCTTATGCCCCGGCGATTGCTCTGGGAACCGTGATGAGCCTTTGGAATTGACAGAACCAAGAAAGCCGATGAATACGCTGTGGCCGCAGTGAACAAAGCGAGGCGGTTATGGATCGAAGGCTTCTCGCAGTAATGGGCGTCAGTTTGCTGTTTGCCCTAATCGTAACGGCCGCCTTATATCGGCTGATGCCTGGAGGATCGGCCTCGGCGACTAAGCCTAAGCGAACCC
>JAUQPO010000215.1 GCA_030550335.1 Acidobacteriota bacterium | reverse complement strand
ATGTGCAACTCCGCCCCATAAGCGTCAGTGGCGCGCGTGATCTCCCGGAGTTCGAAGCCGGTCGGGTGAATATTCGCTGGGGCTAGGAGCTTATTGGCTGGCAGGGTCAGGTCCAAGTTTCGTGCAGTGATGGGGACGAAACGAAAGCGCCTGCTCCAAAAGTCCCTCTTTCGAAGTGTCAGTTGACCACCGAGGCGAAGCTGGCCGGCGAGGGAGCTCCTATAGAAGGGCACCGACCAATCGAGAGCCGGCTCGTGGAGGTCTTCGCTCAAATAGCCAAAGAATCGCACAGCAGAATCCGGGGAATTGAACAACTGGAATTGCTGACCTCGCTGGATCCAAAGGACCTCCCGGAGATCTGGCTGGTCACGGTGCGAGGTTGCCCACTGGAACCTCCACCGCAGCAAACTGTTCCAAACTCTTGTCGAGTGCTCCCCGGTGAACGTCGTCGAGCGAATTTGCCGTTCCACCCAATCAAGCCGCTCCGAACGCATGAGCGCATCTGTTCCGCCGTTGTAGCCGGTAAATATGCGAGCTTCCTTGTCCGCGTCATGGACGAGTAGATTGCGCACGCTGACACGCTGTGCAGCTGAAATCCGGTAGCTGGCGTGTAAAGCTGCACCCAACTGGGCGTGTTCCCGCCCCACTTCGAAGTCGTCGTACTGGGTCCACGGTGTCCCCCGGCCGTCCCCTTGGTTGGTGTACAGCCGGAAAACTTGCTGTCGGCTCTGAAGATCGTTGCCGAACGCGAGCGCGCCAGATAGGCCCAACGCTCCAAACGTCCCTCCCCCAACCAGGCTGTAGTCCTGCCCCGGCCGCGCCCGCTTCAAGAGCGTGGGCTGCCAGTTGACCGAGAATGCCCGGCCGAATTCCTGAAGTTGCTCTGGCGTGAATAAATTTCGAAACAGCCGCCGATCGGACGGGACCAGCGAAGGGATACGTCGCGTACCGTCGTCGAAACCAAACGCGTCCCACGCACCGCCCGGATACGTCCAGAAAGGTCGGAAGGTCGTACGCGTGTTGAAGGCCTGCTTCAAGCCGGCGCGGAGGAACGGCTGAGTGGGGAAATTGCGTGTGTGTACCTCTACACTGCCGCCAGAGAATTCGCCCGGCAAGTCTGGGGTGTAGGCTTTGATCACCTGTACCTGGTCAATGAGCTCCGTCCCAAATAGGCTGAGAGGCACCACCCGGCGCTCTGGCTCGGGACTGGGCGTCGATGCCCCATCGACTCGCGTCAAACTATAGCGTTCACCCAAACCTCGAACGAACACATGCCCCTGCTGGTTGACTTGAATCCCCGTCAGCCGGCGTAACGCGTCGGCGACGTCCGAAGCGTTTAGGCGACTCATTTCCTCGCCGCTGATCCCGTCAGTGACAGCGGCAGCGAACTGGCGCTGCTCGACGAGTCGTGCCGTGGTCGTAATTGTGTCCAGCCGTTCGACCACCTCCACTCGCGTCGATGCTTCCGCGAAGGTCAGTAGCGTGGATCCGTCAGTCACCTCCCCTGAAGAAACGGTGAGCTCCGTCAACTCCCCAGGCAGATAGCCCGGAGCCGTTACGCGCAAGGAGTACGTGCCCGCAGGTAGTTCCAATACGTATTGCCCTTCGGCATCGGTAGTGGCTGAAGCACCCGTTCCGCCAACTACTTCTACCTTGGCCCCGGGAATCGGTCGCCCACTCGCGGCGTCGAACACCGTTCCGGCCAAGTAGCCGGGTTCTGGCGATTGAGCCCAGCCGAACGCCACCCCGAACCCCAAC
Source organism: Acidobacteriota bacterium (assembly GCA_030550335.1). Classification (GTDB taxonomy): domain Bacteria; phylum Acidobacteriota; class Terriglobia; order Bryobacterales; family Bryobacteraceae; genus JAUQPO01. The sequence goes on along the minus strand of JAUQPO010000215.1, from coordinate 4,508 downwards.
AGCAGGGCTTCGCTTAACACGATGATCACGCTTCGCGCTACCGTGATTCGCAACGCCTTCCTCCCTCGATCAAACTTGCGATTTGCTTTGTCGGAGCCAACGTTATTCGGCCACCCAAATTGAGACCACATTGCTCGTCAGCCCCTGAAGCCTCACTACCAATGGCACCAACCCACGGATGAAAGGCTGATCCGGAACCCTCGCGTTGACTTGCCAGAGATTGATCCACCCTGGCGCTAGCCCGCTGAACAGCACCTCCGCCTCTACCACCGAAACGAACACCTGCGGCGTGTAGACGGTGGGAATCAACCGATCGGAGGGTGCCGGGCTACCATCTGGCTCCGGAAGGTCTGTGTAGGCAGCGCCCACGCCGAAAATTTGGATCACCTCGCCCCGCCGAGCGGGTCTATCTGGTCCATTGAGGGTGTTATCCTCGTTGAGCACCGCTCCAGGACGTGTTGGATCCGCGGGGTTCCAAGAGATCAACGCGGGGCTAATCGACCAAACCTGCAGGGTGCTGGTGTGCACCGGCTGCCCGTGCAGCCGAATTTCAAACGGAACCGGCTGTTCCGGCGTTCGCTTGGGGACGAGGAAGTTGATCTGGCGCCCTCCTACGTAGCTCAGTGGGGCTCTAACGTCATTGACCAACACTTCCACCCCAGCCAGTTGCGTGGGCAGCGGCACACGGTCAGCGAACGCTTCCGTAACCCCGATTGAGGCGAAGTCCCCGAACGCAGTCGCCCAGCAGCCGGGCGCGACCGGGAAACCTCTCTCAAAACTGGCAGCGTTGACTACGACGACTTCGAGTCGAGGTTGAGCCCAAGCCTGCCCAGAAGCAAAAGCGAGTATTAGAACTGCGCTGTACCGGGTCCGGTTCAGCCGAATCATTCCGTGCCTCCAAATTTTCTCGACCCACGCCCCCTTTCCATAGCCGGTGGCGTGTCCTGACAACTGTTGGTGCGAATTTCACCCCTAACCCTAGCAAGCGTGCGGAAAATTCAAGCTCAACGGAGTCTTAAATTTCGGTTACGTGGGTACGGGGCGTTGGCAAGTGCGCGCAGTCAGGATGGGTGCATCGAGAGCCCAAGTCTGCAAAGCACCGCCAGGTTACTCTCGAAACCGGCTGGCTACAACCCCGGTCAAGTTGGGCTCAGGCCATCAGGGAGTTCGCGGCTGTGGAGCTTTCCGAGGGGACACGAAACGTGTAGCCGAATCCGCGCACGTTACAGAGCATGGTGGGGTGAGCGGGATCGGCTTCGATTTTTTGCCTCAAGCGCAGGATATACACGTCAATCGTGCGTTCGGTTACCGCCCGTCCTGGCCCCCAGACCGCATCTAGCAGCTGGGATCGGCTGAAAACGATACCGGGACGGCTCATCAAGAACTCTAGGAGCCGGAATTCTGTAGCAGTTAGTTGCAGGGGCTTCCCATGAAGCTTCACCGTGCACGCTGCCCGGTCCAACTCTAAGCCACCCGCACGCAGCACCCGTTGCCCGGTGTCTTGATGCCGGAATTGTAGCTTAATCCGGGCAACTAGCTCGCGCATGTAAAACGGCTTGACGATGTAGTCGTTAGCCCCTATTTCCAAGCCGACGATCCGATCGGCTTCCTCGCCCCGAGCGGTCAGAAAAATAATCGGCACATGGGCCAGTTGTGGGTGGGCTCGTACCGAACGGCATATGTCCAGGCCATCAGCATCCGGCAGCATAATGTCGAGCAGAATTAAGTCCGGCTTCTCGCGAAGCAGAAAATCAAGCGCGCCCTTACCTGTCTGGATGCCAACCAGTTGAAAACCCTCCTTTTCCAGGCTGTACTTCAAGAGGGCAAACAAGTCGGCATCGTCTTCGATCAACGCAATTTTCTTCGGCATGCCTGGAACCTGCTTTTGAGTCCACGTATCTACCGTAGGGCGAGAGTGTTACAAACGGGTTAACTTTTCGTTAAGGGTGATTCCACATTGGCAGCGGGCCGGCCACAGGACACATCCGCCGGCAGGGTGAAGCCGAACGTCGACCCCTCGCCCAAGCGGCTTCGCACCCATACCTGCCCCCCTTGTGCTTGCACCAAGTGCTTCACGATGGACAAGCCTAAACCGGTACCGCCCAGCGCACGCGAACGAGCCTTGTCTACCCGGTAGAAGCGCTCGAAGATCCGGGGTTGGTCCTCCTCCGGAATCCCCGGCCCAGTGTCGGAAACCGTGACTTCAACGAACTTTGGCACACCCTCATCCTGATCCGTAACGGGTTGGACGCGGACAGTAACGGTACCCCCTTCGGGTGTGTACTTGATGGCGTTGTCGATCAGGTTATTCAACGCTTGCCCCACTGCCGACTCATCGCAGTAAGCTTCCAACGGTCCTTGGGCCAGTTCCAGACGCAGCTCTAAATCCTTGCTTTCAGCGGCGGGCCGGAAGGACTCTACGGTCTGACGCACCAGCTCATTGACATCGTACCAGGCGAATTGAAACTCCCTCTGGTTCAACTCGATTCGAGAGAGGGTCAGTAGGTCGTTGACGAGGTTGGCCAGCCGCTGCGCGTTGTGGCGGATGATCTCTAAAAACCGGACGTTGTTCTGCGGATCGGCCAAAGCTCCGTCCAGCAACGCCTCAACATAGCCCTGAATGGCCGCTACTGGCGTGCGCAGCTCATGGGATACGTTGATGACGAAGTCTTTTCTGACGCGCTCTAGCCTTTTCAACTCTTCGTGTTCCTCGCGCAACTGGTTGAACAACGCCTCCAGCTTGCTTGCCGTCTCGTCGAGCTTTTGGGCGAGCAGCCTGAGTTCCCCTTTGCCCTCCCAGTTGAGCCGGTGGTGGAAATCGCCCTGGGCCAGGCGACCAGCATGGTCGATGATCTGGCTCACCCGGTGAGATACACGCCGCGCAAAGACCGCGGCGAGTAACATCGCCGGCACCAGAGCCAGGCTGATCGAAGCCAGAATTTCGCGTCGCAGCGCCCCAACCTGGCGTTCCAGGTCTTGAAGCGGCACAGAGAGCCGCAAGATCCCGTCAGGTAGGCGTACGGCATAGTAGAGCATCCGCGTTCCCAGGGTCGGGCTCACACGGCTGCTGTGCCCTTCCCCGTACTCGAGGGCCGCCTTCACCTCCGGGCGATTCGCATGATTTTCCATGCTCGCCGCTGCATGCTCAGAGTCGGCGAGCACACGGCCATCTAGAGCAATCACGGTCAGCCGAACCCCTGCATCCCGAGCAACCGGCACCAGGTCCGCATCCCGCAGCTCAAGCAACTGGTGGCTGAACACTCGCCGAAAGGCACGGCCCTTTTGGGCGAGCTCGCGCACGCGCGTTTCGATGAGAGTGGCCTCAGCGGTCCGGGAGACGAAAATGTCGGCGACAATCAGCGCCAGCAACAGCAAAACGCTGAAGCTACCGAGCAGCTTGAAGAAAATCCGAGCTGTCAGTTGCCTCATCGGAAATCCTGCCGCGGAATCTGCTCGCTTCCCATTCTATGGAAGCCCATTTTTAGTGAACAGCCTTCGGTCGCTTGTCCGGCGTGATATGCTCTAGCGAAATGCGGCTTGGTTGGTTTCTTGCTTTTTGCCTGCCTGGGTGGGGTATTGCAGCAACTTCGGCAGGGGTGCTCCTGAGCCGCCCTGAAACCCTCGTGGAAGCCCAACGGAAGGCGGAGCGCGCCGCTTGGGCACGCCAGAGCTTACAAGAGCTCATCGCGCGTGCCCGTCAGGCCTTGCAGCAACCTGTGGAACTGCCGACCCGAGGCGGTCAATGGCCTCACTGGTATAGTTGCTCGCGGGACGGGGCGCGCCTGAAAACCCTCTCGGCGACAGAGCACCAGTGCCCGGTTTGCCAGCGCGTTTATACGGGCGAGCCCTACGATTCGGTCGTCCTGTACTATGAGCACAACCGGTACAGTCGGGAAGCCCGCGACTGTGCCCTCGCTTATCACTTCACAGGCGAGCCGCAATTCCTCGAGCGCACGCGCCAAATCCTACTCGCCTATGCACAGCGCTACACGTCGTATCCACGCCATGATCGGTTCGGGAAAGACGCGGTCGGTGGCGGCCGCGCCATGGCTCAGACACTGGATGAGAGCGTGTGGCTCATTCCGCTCGCCTGGGCGTACTCGCTGGTGCGGGATCAACTGGACGCCGGTCAGCGAAAACGAATCGAAGAAGGCCTTCTCCTGCCAGCAGCGGAAGTGATTCGGGAGCACCGGTTGGGCATCCACAACATCCAGTGCTGGAAAAACTCTGCGGTGGGGCTAGTGGGCTTCGTCACAGGAAAACAGGAGCTCGTCCGGGAGGCCATCGACGATCCAGACCGCGGTTTCCGCGTGCAGATCGAACGTGGAGTAACCGAGGATGGTCTGTGGTGGGAGGGGTCGTTGGGTTACCACCAGTACACACTGGCCGCCCTCTGGCCCCTTGCGGAAATAGCTCGGGCCCACGGGATCGATCTCTACACTGAGCGTTACCGGCGAATGTTTGATGCCCCACTGGCCTTGGCTCTGCCGAATGGGGATCCGCCAGGG
>JAUQPO010000214.1 GCA_030550335.1 Acidobacteriota bacterium | reverse complement strand
GTCGCGCGATCGGCGGTCGCAGTGGTTGATGAGCTGGGCGCGGAACAGGGATTTCGGAAAGTTTGACGGTGCTGATTTGAGGGCCCTGACTCTCGGGCGTGCGCCCTTTAGGAGCCGGCTCCGGGCTTGGAAGTGGCGGTGCCGCCGGCTGTGGCGGTGTAGCTTCCACCTGGGCAGGGACCGGGCTGGCTCCGGTGGCAGATTCCTCGACCTCGGTCGGTGGTGCCTCGACCACGGCTACCGTCGCCGCTTCGGCACCTGTCTCGGTTTTCGCTGTAGCAGGCTGTGGTTGTTCGGCCGGTTGTTCTTGAGCACGCGGAGGGAAACCAAAATACTGTCTCACCTTGTCCGCTTCTTCTTGGTCGATGGAGCTGGAGTGTGTTTTCTTATCGGTGATGCCGATTTCCGGGAGCATCTTGAGGATGACGCTGGGTTTCACCTCAAGCTCCCGAGCCAGTTCATTGATGCGAATTCGTCCACCCATGGGAAACTAACTGGCCCACGTCGTGCTCCTAGCGGTCGTGGGCGGTCTTTCACCTCCGCCAGTCTCGCTTTGTGCTACGCGTGTACGCCGCAGTCCTTTCTTACTATCGTATCAGCCGGCAAGCGATGCCCAAAGCCGGTGGTGCGCTCTGCAGGCCCGTATGTTATTCAGCCCCGGTGCCAGCGTCGCTTGTTTGCCCCACCGCAGGTTCGCCGGTTGGTTCGGATTCGCTGGTCGTGGTCGTTTCCTGGGTGGCCGCGGGCTCCTCGACCACACCTTCGTACTGCTGGTAGTAAGCGATGACTGCCTGCTGCAATAAGCTCACCACCTCAGGTGTAATGCCTTCGATCTCCTCCAGTTGCTCGGGTGTCATCGAGCCGAGCTGCTCGACCGTGTTCACGCCAGCGTCCACCAGCCGCTGAACTAAGTTCTCATCGACCCCGTAATCCAGCAGCACCGAGACTGGTGCACCAGGCACCGCCATCGACTCGATCTGCCACTCGACTTCACGCCGCTTTTCTTCTTCGGTCTTGATGTCGATGTTCCAGCCGATCAGCCGGGAAGCCAACCGGACATTCTGCCCTCGCTTACCGATGGCCAGCGATAGCTGCGATTCCTCCACGATCACTTCCATATGGCGATTCTCGGGATCGAGGATGTTCACGCGCAGGATGCGAGCGGGACTGAGTGCGTTCTTGGCGAATTCCACGGGGTCATCGGAGTACTGGATGATGTCGATTTTTTCGCCGCGCAGCTCGCGCATGACCGATTGGACGCGCATCCCCTTGGTGCCCACACAGGCGCCCACCGGATCCACGTCGCGGTCACGGCTCTGCACGGCAATCTTGGTCCTCTCGCCGGGTTCCCGGGCGCAGGCTTTGATCGTCACCGTCCCGTCGTAAATTTCGGGTACCTCCTGCTCGAACAGGCGGATGACCAGCTCGGGGGCGGCGCGGGAGACGATGACGCCGGCATTGCGTCCTGTGCGCTCGACGCTCTTGATCACACAGCGGATCCGGTCGCCAACGCTGAAATTATCTGCGCGGGACTGCTCCTTGCGAGGCAGGCGTGCTTCGGTGTTGCCCAGGTCGACGATGAAGTCCGGTCCCTCCACTCGCTTGATCGTGCAATGCACCAGCTGACCGATCCGCGGGGCGTACTCGTGGTAAATGGTTTCGCGCTCAGCCTCGCGCACTTTCTGGATAATGACCTGCTTGGCCGTTTGTGCAGCAATCCGCCCGAGAGCCTCGGTGCGCAATGGGATGCGCACGGTGGCACCGAGCTGAGCGCTCGGATCCACCCGCCGCGCCTCTTGCAAGGTGACCTCGGTATGAGGGTCGTGGACCTGTTCGACGACTTGCTTCAGCGCGTAGATGCGCAGCTCACCCGTCTCCGGGTCGACCTCAGCTTCCAGCGGCGCTTGCGTGCGATAATGCTTGCGCGCCGCGGCCAGCATAGCGTCCTTGACCGCTTCGAGAACGATTTCCGGGTCGATTCCCTTTTCTTTGCTGAGGCTCTCAATCGATTGGTAGATGTTCACCAAGGCTTACCCTCTCCCTTCGTCTCCCTCACCTCAAGTTGTCCAGGGATTTACCAGTCGAACTTCAATGTGGCGCGCTTGACTTCGTCGCGCGTGAACTGGACAAGTTCCCCAGAGGCTGCCTTCAACGTGATGAGCTCATCGGCGTAACTGGCCAATTCCCCTTCCCAGCGCTGGCGACCTGCGATGGCGTGGCGGAGTACTACGCGAATTTGCCGGCCGATGAACCGCTCGAAGTCGCGGGGGTGCTTGAGCGGGCGTTCCACACCAGGGGAACTGACCTCCAATGTGTAGCTGCCACCTGGAACCACATCTTCCACGTCCAGTATGGTACTGACGTTACGCGATACGAACTCACAGTCGCCCACGGTAACCCCTTCGGGCTTGTCAATGTAGATCCGTAGCACCCGGCGCTTGCCCGTGCCGCGGAACTCCACATCGACCACCTCGATCCCAGCGGGCTCAGCCACACGCCGGGCAATCTCCTCGACTCGCGCTACCACCGCTTCTCTACTGCCAGCCGGATTCAGCATGCAATAAAAAAGTGGGCTTGCGCCCACTCATCTACCTCGCTCCTTCAATTATTATAGTCCTGCGCCCGAGCGCTCTGGCTCCGCGAAGGGCGTTTCCACCTTGCCACTAGAACCATCGCACGCGATAGGTAATTTGGACCCCTCGCCCCATCTCTGGCGCGTAGTCCTTAACGAAGGAGCAGTGGTTACGGTAGAGGCGGTTGGTTAGGTTCAGCAGCTGCCAAGAGACTTGGTGCAGCACCTGCCCCTGGACCAAGTTATAGGTGGCCCGAACGTTTAGGACTGCGAATCCGGCCGTAGGGGTCTCGGTCGGGAAAACCTGCCCTTGCCGGGCAGAGACCACTAACTCGGGCTTGATCCAGAACGGGCCCCGATGCCAGTCCAAGCTTATCCGGCCGCGCAAAGGTGGGATCCGTGGCAGGGGTGTTCCGCGGAGCGTTTCCTGTGCGTCAACGTAATCTGTGCCGGTCTGCAGCCACAAAGAACGGCTCATACGGAACTCCAGTTCTGCTTCGCCCCCAAGATAGCGTGCATCGCGTTGCACGAATTCCACTACTGGCAGGTCCTCCTGGTAGTCTGGGCGCAACGCGGGAAAAATGAACCGGCTCAACTGATAGTAAAAGAGGTTCACCGCCCCTCGCACGCGGGCCGAGGACTGGCGCAACGAGACTTCCCAACCATTGGCGCGCTCAGCCAGTAGGTCGGGGGACCCAATTTCGAACGCACCACTGCCCGCATGGGGGCCATAGCTATAAAGTTCTTCGAGCGCCGGGGCCCGCCGGGCATGGGTAAAGTAGACGACCGCGGTGGCCGTTGGCCATAAGCGAACCCGCGCTCCAGTAGCTGCGGAAAATGTCGTGAAGGTGCGGTCTGAAAGCGCAAGCCCGCTTTCGTGCCCGCTGTTTGAGTGGCGTTCCGGACGATACCGATTTTGTTCGACACGGGCCGCCAGCTGCCACTGCCAGCGCTCCCAACCGACTTGCTCCAGCCCGAACACCGCCCACGCCAGCTGATCGACCGGCGGAGTTAGGGCCTCCCGCCCGGTCGCCTCGTAAGCCCGAGCCAGACTCCAAAATCCAAACCGTCCCGACCACCAAGCTCGCGGACGTTGTTCGAAGATGCCGTGAGAGACCCACTCTGTGTTCCTGAAGCGGGTTCCAATTGTGCTCTGACCGTTCGGCCACCCTTCAATCTCACGGTGTGTCCACCGGTTCACAGCGGTACGTAGCGTGAACCGCTCAAGCCAACGACTCAGTTCCGATCGAGTCCAATAGAAGTTCCACGATTGCCGTTGCCCGCGGATGTCTAACCGCTCGATGTGAGGCGATTCAGGTTCGGACTGAGTATCATCGTGGAAGTGCATAGAGTCCTCATTGAGCTCTTGGGAACTCGTTCGCTCGTGCAGTTCAGCCGCGAAGGGCATACCGTAAGTGCCCCGGCTGTAACGAACGTCCAGGCTGAAATTGTTTCGCCCGCCGTAGCTTCCGAATCCGGCCTGCCCATGACCTTCGCGCAAGCGGGAATTAGGTATCCGTCCTAGGGGGGTCGAGTAATCGCCGGTTTTTTGCCAGGTCCCCCCTCCCCAAACCATCCACTTCCCAGCGCCGTACTCGAAATTAGCCGAGCTGTTCGTGAGCCAATTGGCAGTACCCAAGCTGGCTGCCAGGGAGCCGCGAAGGCCAGGATGCTGGTGTCCATGATAGGAGTGGTGGCGCGGGATTACGTTGACCACCCCTCCGATGGCATTACTACCGTACAAGAGCGTGGCCGGACCCTTGACCACTTCCAACCGATCCATACCCACCAGGTCCACAGGTTCGGGGTGGTGAGAGGATTGTGAGGAGAGTGTTCCGGAGCGGAGGCCGTTATCGAGGATGAGCACGCGATCGCCGTCGAAGCCGCGGATAATCGGTCGCGTCGAGCCTGGTCCCCAGCCGCGGTAAGCGATGCCAGTACCTGGTCGAGAGCCTACTGCCTCGCCCAACGAAGGGCGTAAGGCTTCGGCGAGGTCAGTGGCGTCCCAAGTGACCACCGACTGAAAGGCCGCCAGGACTTCCTCTTCTTGCCCGCTGGCCGTAACCGTGACGCGCTCATGATGAGCTGCGAGCTCCAGAACAAGTTGGACGGAGGTAACCTGGCCAGCCTCGACAGCTACGAGTTGAGCACTCCGGGCGATCACACCCTCTAAGTGTCCGCTCAGGGTGTAAGTGCCCGGCGGGACGTCAGAGAAAACGAAGTTACCGTATTTGTCGCTTCTGGTGGTCCAGCCCAGTTCTTCCAGTCGTATGCTGACCTCAGCCAGCGGCGAATTGCGTTCGCGGAGAATCGCCGTCCCGCGGATCTCTCCGGTAGTCTGACTGAGGCTACATTGGAGTGCTAGCAGGCATCCCCACAGGCTTAAGAGGGCACGGGCTAGCCGCAGCCTTTGCAGGGATCGTTCGTACTGGATTCGAGCGAAGATGAACTTACACCAATCTTGTCGGCGCCACATCGCACACCCTCCCTGATCGCTGACCAACTCGTTTTTTTTGCCAGGTTCGGCGGCAGCTACCTGAAGCAAGCCCGAACCATCGTCCGGCTCCCCCGACCGGTCGAGTTCGTTCAGGAAACCCGGGCGGTTGGAGACCTACGCGATGGCTCGAGCGACGAGTAGGGAGGCGCGCGCGGAACAAGACCGCCGGCGACGCCTTGTGAGGCGGCCGCTACTTGGTGGTCTTCCAATGGCTCATGGATGACGGGCAAGCGTATGAGAAGGGTTAGCCAGCCGGCTACCAAGGGAGCTAAAGCTGGCCCCAACCGGCAGAGCAGGCATTGCTGGCCGTGGTCCCAGTGTAAGTGGGTGGTGGCGAGGAACACCAGCCCCACGAGGGCGAGAACCAAGCCTTTCTGTAGCATGCCCCTCGCAGTGGCCACGGCTACTTGCTTGGTTAGACGGTGGTGTGGATAGGGCGGTTGCAGGGGAATCGCCACTGGACGGCATCGGAGTTGGGTGCTTTGGCCCAACGGCCGCTTGGCTAGCAACCACCGTCGCTAGAAGTCGCGTACGACGAGGGAGTTGTGGGTGCGGAGGATCTATGGAATTTGGCAACTGGAGTGCTAAGCTGAAGTGTACGACCATGGCCTACGTAATCATCGATACCTGCACCAAAGACAACGCTTGTGTAGAGGCTTGCCCGGTTGATTGCATCCATCCTAAGGAGGGTGAACCGGGTTACGAGGAGGCTCCTCAGCTGTACATCCATCCTGAGGAGTGCATCGACTGCGGCGCGTGCGTGCCCGTCTGCCCGACGGAGTCGATCTTCCCGTTGGAGGAGCTTCCGGAGGACAAGAAAGAGTTTTACGCGATCAACGCGCGCTACTACGGGATCGAGGTCAGTGGCTGAGCTGGAGGGGGCACCGCGGGACGCCCGACGAGGTGCCCGCTGTGGAGTTAGAACGCCATGACGTGGTAGCCAGCGTCCACGAAGAGCACGTTGCCCGTCACGCCGCGGCTGAGATCGCTGGCGAGGAAGACTGCGGCGTCGGCGACCTCGGAGGGTTCCGTATCGCGGCCGAGTGGCGCCCGTTCGCGCAGGTGATCCAGCAGCTGCGCGAGACCTTTGATGGCCCGAGCAGAGGCGGTCTTGATCGGACCCGCTGAGATCGCGTTGACGCGGATCTGAGCGCGCCCTAGGTCATTCGCCAGATAACGCACGCAGGATTCCAGAGCGGCCTTGGCCACGC